>JANPKH010000394.1:0-12028 GCA_031425935.1 Gammaproteobacteria bacterium
TGAAAGATTCAATTAATCCCCGAGTGTTAATGGTGATAACGCCGTCGAGCATATTGTTAAGAATGGCTTGGGTGTGCTGAGCAGATTCGCGTAGGGCTATTTCAGCTTGTTTCTGAAAGGTAATGTCGCGAGTAACACCTAACAATTTATCAATTTTGTCGGTTTTGTCGCCCCGCATTGGCGCAGCGTGCGTTTCGAGCCAGCGTCGGGTGCCCCGCAACCCTTCGATTTCAAAGGCGAGCATGGCGTTTGCTCCTGCCATAACTTGCTGATGTAGAGCGATAAATGCTGCACGATACTCGGGTAAAATAAATTTCATCAATGAATACTCTTTTACTTCTTCCACTGAAGTGGCTTCCAACATAGCTAAGCCTGCTGCATTCATTTCCAGTAATTCACCCTTTGCATTGACTACCTTCACGCACTCAGGCTCATTCTCAATAATGGTTCTTAAGCGCAGCTCACTCAAGCGAAGCGATTCTTCAGCGAGTCGCCGTTCGGTGATGTCGTGGGCCACTGCCAATACAATCGGTTCGGGTTCCATCGTCAGATAGCGCGCAGAAATTTGCATAGTCCTTATTTCGCCATTACGGCGACGCATTTGAAACTCCAGGTTGTTCACCTGCCCATCACGTAGCAAGCCTTCCCGCATGGCCACCCGTTGTTTCGGGTTTACCCACAAACCTAACTCCTGGGCATCGCGGCCGAGTATTTCCGCGTGCGTAAAGCCTGTGGATTCACAAAAAGCATCACTGCAGTCAAGTAAGACACCCTCCTTGTTTTGCAGCGTTAAAGGGTTGGGGATGAGTTTGAATGTACGGCGGAATCTTTCATCGGCTTGTTTGAGCGCTGTAACGTCTTGTGCTGTGCCCACCATGCGTGCAGGAGAGGAAAAGCTGGCAGGTAAAAATTCAGCATGTCCGCTAATGAAGCGGATATCGCCGGCCGGAGTAATGATTCTAAACTCATCCTTACTGGGTAGGCCAGCCTCTATAGCGGCGGCCGATTTCGCCATCACATGTAAGTCTTCAGGATGAATCAAGCTCATGAATGACTCTTTCGTAAGCTCAAATGTCTCCGGAGACACGCCATAAATTCGATACGTTTCCTCGGACCACGTGATTCTGTTTTCTTGTATATCAAAGCTCCAGCTACCAATGTGTGCTATGCGTTGTGATTCGGATAGGAGCCACTCTTTCTCCCGTAAAGCCTCCTCGGCTTTATATTTTTCAGTAACGTCATTGAACACTAATACCACCCCTAGAATCGCGCCGAAGGCATCGCGAATAGGTGCCGCACTGTCGGATATTTGGTATTCCCGCCCATCGCGGGCAATGAGGGCTGTGTGGTTGGCAAGCCCGATTACTTCGCCGTGTTCCATCACCAGGTTCACGGGGTTTTGCGACGGTAAGCGAGTGTCAGCACTAACAATTTTAAATACGTCGATTAAAGGTTTGCCGATGGCATCGGTTAATGGCCAGCCCGTCAAACGTTCAGCTGTGGGGTTCATTCGGGTAATGTGGCCCGCTGCATCAGTAGCGATGACGGCATCACCGATGGATTGCAGTGTGATGGAGAGGCTTTCTTCGCTGCGGCGTAAATGTTCCTCGGCAATTTTCCGCTCTGAGATGTCTTGAAACGTGCCGAGTAATCCACATAAATTACCTTCGGCGCTCATTAGCGGTGCGCCGCTGATGAGCACGTCGCGCCGCCGACCTCGTTTCCCGATGAGTTCAACTTCATAAGAAGATGCTTCACCATTACCGCGTTTAGCATGCTCAGTACGCATGCGTTCGAGACTGGCTTCAGTAAAAAATGAGTGGAAAGTCTGAGTCTTAATTTGGTCGGCGCTTTCTATTTCTAGCATCGCGCACATCGAACGGTTTATATAAATGGTGTTTCCTTCTGTGTCGATATGCCAAACACCTGCAGTACTTAGCTCAGAGAGAATGTTGTAACGTGCATCGCTTTCGGTGAAAGCAGCTTCAGCTTGCAAACGCTCTTGACTCACTCGATGCAGATTGTGCTGAGTTTCTGCCAACCACCCCATAACGCTATTTTTTTGTCCGTCGTTAACTGGAATGGGCGATGCAAAGTCACCACTGCCGATGCGAGTAATCTGCGTGTAAATTTCATTCACTGAGCCACCCAGCGTGACGCTAAATGCTTGAGTTATGCGCCTTAGCATAAACAGCAAGCTCACTCCAAACCCGATAAAGATTAAGCGCATAAACAGGGCGTTACGCTCCGCCTTCTTTACCGCACCATCGGTGCGCTTATTGATTAAATTTTGAAGTTCTTCGATGGGTTTCAGGAAGTCAGCTTTGGCCTGGTTAAATTGCTCATTAGTCATCATTTGAATTGCGCTGGTACGTGCGGTGTCCATATTTACGTTGTCTGTTTCGAGCAGGTTCATAGCCTTCAATTCGATTGCAGTCACGACATCAGATTTCGCAATAGCTAGCGTTACTAATTGCAGTTCTTCCGCACTAAACTTTGTTTGGCGCATGAGCTCGAGCAGGGAAGTAGGCTTTCTATCGCTATGTTCGATGGGTAGTTTTTTTGCTACCAGCAGTTCCCAATAGGTAAAATTGTAATTATCGGGGCGCGGTTTTCTGCCATCGCGAATATCCAAAATACTTTGATAGTATTGTTTGTAAAATGGCTCGGTGGTGAACGCGTAGTTACGTGCCATTTTAGTGAGGTCATATGAAGATTGGCGCAGTTCATAGGTGAGCAGGAGAGATTGGTGACGCAAGTTGTTGGCGCGATCGATACGTTTTTCTGACAGCACATAAATTGCAAAAGCGGCTACGAATGCCACGAATAAACCTAGCGTCAACCAAAAATTGAACGCATAAGGGAATAACTTTCTTCCGGTCATCATGTTTCCATTTCGGCTTTGCCAGCGAGCATGAGCAACTTAACATTAAACGTGTATTAATAAAGCGCAAGATGCGGCTTAGGGTGCCAAAATTTGCTTGAGTAATGGCTTGATTTAAATGAATAATTCACTAAATAAATAATCTGTCATTATTGTAGGAGTAAAACGGTAAAATGCTCATAAATTAGTGGCATAGCTGTTGCTGTTTTTCTAAAAATAAAAACATACCACATCCAATCGTACATTTTCCGCGAGATTCATATGATAAAAACTACGACAAACACCTCTACAAAAGCAAAAGCTACTTTTTTTTCAGCATTTTCATCAGCGTTGTCGCGTAAAAAAGCAGTAGTGACCGAGGAGGAAAGTCACGGTTTAAAGCGCTGTTTGAGTGCATTTGATCTTAGCTTGATGGGTGTTGGTGCCATTATTGGTACGGGGATTTTTGTGCTTACGGGTGTAGCCGCTGCAACTACTTCGGGGCCTGCCGTGGTGTTGTCTTTTATCGTTGCAGGCTTGGCTTGTGCGTTCGCGGCGCTTGCTTATGCGGAATTGGCTGCGAGTGTAGGCGGTGCAGGCAGTGCTTACGGATATTCCTACGCAGCATTTGGTGAATTTATCGCGTGGATTATTGGTTGGGATTTAATTTTAGAATACGGTGTGGCCACTGCGGCAGTTGCTAACGGTTGGTCGGGTTATTTTAATAATGCATTACATGCGATTGGTTTAGGTTTACCGGAAGCACTTACCAAAGGACCTTTTGCGGTGGATTCAGTGACGGGTTTGGCCGACGGTGGCATTGTTAATTTACCCGCGTTTGCAATTGTATTTTTGTTAATGATTATGTTGATAGTGGGGGTGAAAGAAAGTGCAAAACTAAATACCGCTATGGTGTTTATTAAATTGCTTGCCATTGTAATTTTTCTGTCAGTCGGGCTGTTTCATATCAACCCAGAAAATTGGACGCCCTTTGCCCCCTTTGGTTGGTTCTCGTATAGCGAAGCAGGAAAGCCCATAGGTATCCTAGCGGGTGCATCTGTTGTATTTTTTGCTTACGTTGGGTTTGATGCAGTTTCTACCGCAACAGAAGAAGCTAATAAACCGCAACGCGATATACCCATCGGCATTCTCGCTTCACTGATTTTTTGTACAATTATTTATATTGTGGTTTCTGGTGTGCTTACGGGCATTGTTTCTTACAAAGAACTTAACGTGTCATCACCGGTTGCATTTGGGTTGGAGCGTATCGGTGTTAATTGGGCATCAGCATTAGTGGCGACGGGTGTGATCGCCGGTTTAACCACAGTAATGTTGGTACTTTATTACGCGTTAACAAGAATTCTTACCGCAATGTCACGCGATGGATTAGTCTCCCCCATGTTTTCCCGCATCAATAAAAAAACCCAAACACCAGTAAAAAATACTGTCATTTGCGGCACTGTAATGGCTGTTATGGCGGGTTTTATTCCACTGAATGCATTGGCAGAATTAGTCAATATCGGCACGCTCGCGGCATTTATTTTAGTGTGTGTCGGAGTTATCGTATTACGCAAAACTCATCCTGATTTACCGCGCCCTTTTAAAGCGCCAGGTGGAATTTTATTGCCAGTGCTCGGTGTGATTTCGTGTGGCGCACTCATTGTATTTCTTCCACCCCATACACACATTCGCTTTGTCCTTTGGCTTGCAGCGGGGCTGGTAATTTATTTTGCTTATGGGATTCATAAAAGTCGATTACGTTAAGAGTGCTTTTTTTAACTTCATAATTTTTTAACTTTATAACTTCGCACCGTTTCAATGATTGCAATTAACTAATCATATGCCTGCCTCCACTCAGTGAGCAGATGATTTTTCATGGTGACAATTCAACTTAATGGGGCTTTTATGGCACAGCATTTTTCCGCGATTATCACATTGTTTTCGCTGTTATTATTTTTGGCAACTGGATATGCGGTTGCTGTCGCCCGTGGCAAGTATGGTATTAAAGCCCCTGCCACCACCGGTAATGTAGATTTTGAGCGCGTATTTCGCGTGCAAATGAATACTCAAGAAAGTTTAATTGTATTTTTACCGGCGCTTTGGTTATTCAATAATTATGTCAGCATAGTGTGGGCGGGCATTATTGGTTTGGTGTGGTTAGTAGGGCGTACATATTATGCAGTGAGTTATATGCGCTCTGCTTCGGCACGTGGCCCCGGTTTTATTATCAGCATTTTGGCAGTTGCTGTATTAGCTATCGGTGCAGGCATAGGTATTTTATTAAGAATTATGGCGGGCCTGTAATTGTGGCTGGTCATAAAGGATCAAAAAAATATTGTTTGTAGTCTGGGGGTAAATTTTTTAATAACGGGTTTTCTAAATAAAACATCTTTCTCTGTGGGAGATTGACAAAATCAACACTGGCTTTGTAATGTTTAATCCAAAGTTGTTTAAGCGAGCCATCGGCATAAGCTATTTTTAATCCAGCAGCAATGCGCTCTTTCGCTAAAGTGTTTTTGCTGTGAAGGTAAAAAAAACGGGGCAGCGGATACACCAGGACAAACGTTTGATCGACGATCAACTTTGTTAAGCTTTTTGATTCTGAGCTGTCTTCAAGTGCTGTTAATTCATAGATGTCCTCAATTATTTGATTGGCACCGCGACAAAATAAATCGATACGTCCAGCCGCAACCATTCTGAAAAGAGCCGGGAAGCGATCGACCTCAATTACTTTAAAACCGTTGTGGCGAAATACTGCCGTGTCCGCCCAGCCTACGCCTTGCCCAATCGTATATTTGCGTAAATCATCCAATGTGGTTTTAGAAGTTATTTTGTGCTGAATGGCAGGGTTAAGGTAACAAACGCGATACCCTACAATACCTCCGTCCACAGGAAAGTTGATGTAAGTTAAATCGCCGGTTTCAGTAAGCTTTTCTTCATAGCCCATTTCTAATACCAAATTGGGGTGGGCATTTTGAACCACATCGCTAAGCGCGCGCAGTGTGTTTGCATCTGATGGAACACCTTCAAAACGATAGTCTCCGTATTGTGGGCGGGACTTTTCCATTGCCAGCTTCAGTAAGTCAACATAGTAATCGTAGTAAGTTGTTGCAACTAAAGCGGGCACCCGATGCGATACAACAAACTCTGCTCGGGCTTGTAATGCACCCAGCATAAGTGGGGCACATAAGAATAGGATAAATGTAAGTTTGTTAAAACGAGTTAACATGCGTTGAACCTGTTTGTTGATGCTGTTTTAATTGTAGCGTCAACATTCAAATTTGCTCGCTGGTTGCTCGAAATCAAGAATGATTATGCTAAATCTTTTCTTCTAAACAGCCATCACACATCACTTTATTAGAGTTTGTAATACCTTATGTCCGAGCTCCCCGTTATTGCCAAGCCCGCCGTTGTTGTAGAGCCCGCTGTTACTGCAGAGCCCCGTGTTATTACCGAGCCCATTGTTACAGCTGATGCCCAAGCCAAACGCTTAAGTCCGCTGCTGAGTTTGTTGCCGTTTCTAAAACCTTATTGGGTTCGCTGGATTTGGACGTTCGTAGCCTTGGTTGTTGCTGCCAGCGCAACCTTAACCTTGCCTGTCGCGTTTCGTTATTTAATTGATTCGGGTTTTTCCAGTGGGCAGAGCGAACATATTGATCGTTATTTTCTTGCGCTGTTTGGCTTATCCGTTATTTTGGCGATTGCTACGGCCTTGCGATTTTATTTTGTATCCTGGTTGGGCGAGCGGGTAACCGCCGATATTCGCAGTGCCGTGTACGGGCATATCTTACGCATGAGTCCGCAATTTTTTGAGCAAACGCAAACGGGCGAGGTGCTCTCGCGGTTAACAACGGACACCACGCTTATTCAAACTGTGGTTGGTACAAGTTTATCGATGGGATTGCGTAACTTCTTTATGTTGATTGGTGGGCTAGCGATGTTACTTGTCACCAGTCATCGTCTGGCAGGTTACATTCTCATTACGCTCATCTTAGTAATAGTGCCGATTTTTTTATTCGGTCGCCGCGTACGTAAACTTTCGCGCGATAGCCAGGACCGTATTGCAGATGCCAGCGCGCTTGCCGGTGAAGTGCTTAATGCTATGCCTACCGTGCAATCCTACACGCAGGAGGATCGTGAAGCTGCGCGTTTCAACAGCTCAGTGGAAAATGCATTTCACACGGCGCTATCGCGTATTCGCGCACGCTCCTGGCTTACCGTTGTTGTCATAGTATTAGTATTCGCAGCTATATCTTTTGTGTTGTGGCTCGGTGCAAAAGCGGTGTTAGCGGGAGAAATGACGGGCGGCGAGTTATCGCAATTTATTTTGTATGCAGTTGTCACTGCGGGCGCGATTGGTTCTATCGCTGAAGTGTGGGGCGATTTACAGCGTGCTGCTGGTGCGACCGAACGTTTGATGCAATTGTTAAATGTAATATCTCCTGTGGTCGAAACACAATTTCCGGTGAGCCCACCGTTACAGGGGGATGTTAAACATGGCGAAGGTATTGAATTTAAAAATGTAAATTTTTCTTATCCCTCGCGCCCGGACACTCTCGCATTAAAAAATTTCTCGTTAAAAATTCGCCATGGCGAACATGTCGCGTTAGTGGGGCCGTCTGGTGCGGGCAAGACGACGTTGTTCCAATTGTTGTTTCGCTTTTACGATCCGCAATCTGGAAGCGTAAGTTTTAACGGCGTGAATCTGCGTGATCTCACGCTAAAAGATGCACGTCAACCGTTTAGTGTTGTGCTGCAAGAAACGATTATTTTTGCAGGCAGTGTGCTCGACAATATTCGTTATGGTCGCCCGGACGCGTCCCTGGCAGAAGTGCAACAAGCGGCTGAAATGGCTGCTGCCAGCGAATTTATTGCAAAACTGCCACAAGGCTACGACACTTTTTTAGGTGAGCGCGGCGTTCGTTTGTCGGGTGGGCAACGCCAACGAATTTCCATTGCTCGCGCCATTCTCAGCAATCCACCAATTTTATTGTTAGACGAAGCTACTAGTGCGCTCGATGCTGAAAGCGAACGTCAAGTTCAGCAGGCGTTGGATAATGCCGCGCACAATCGTACAACACTGGTAATCGCGCATCGCCTCGCGACTGTGCAAGCAGCAGATAGAATTATCGTTATGGAGGCGGGGGAAATTGTTGCTGAAGGTACGCATGCACAATTGCTACAAGACAGTCCATTGTATGCGAGGTTGGCGGCATTACAATTTACAAATTAAATTCCGTAACGTTTCACTAATCTATCCAAGCTAAAATTATTTTGGCAAAAAATATAATATTTTGTCGAAATAGATTGTTCCTGTTCGATTATGAGAGCTAATCAACGCAATACCCAATTTATATGTGACGGTATTGATGAGTGATTTTTTTCGGAAGTTTTTCTGTTTTTGGTATAGCTTAATTGAATGGTATTGCTGGCAGGTCAGAAATAAAGACTAGTATTTGATTCGAAACCTTATGAGGCATGGATGCCGATTAGAGCCTATATGGATATATTTACGGCGTGTTTTGAATTGAATACTAGTCTTTATGAACTCTGATTAGTAAGTTTTTTATCAGGAACTTTTTTAGGAATAAATTATGTCTGCGCAAAATCCATCTCGACCGCACGGTGTTTCTACCACAGAATTTACCATACTCATTGCATTCTTAATGTCCATTGTTGCAATTTCAATAGATGCTTTATTGCCAGCGCTCGGTATAGTCGGTAAAGATCTCCAGCTCGTGAATCCTAATGATGCGCAATTTATTATCAGTGCATTGTTTTTGGGTATGGCTATTGGCCAACTTATTTGTGGCCCGCTTTCTGATGCTACTGGAAGAAAAAAGATTCTCTATGCGGGAATTTCATTATTTATCCTGGGTAGTGTGATTTGTTTTTTTGCTGACAATCTTAGTGTTATGTTGGTGGGAAGGTTTATTCAAGGGCTTGGTGTTTCGGGGCCTTATGTGTCTGCCATTTCTATTGTCCGCGATCAATATAGCGGCCGGCAAATGGCAAAAGTAATGTCGTTAGTCATGATGATTTTTATTATGGTGCCCGCAATTGCGCCGACACTTGGTCAAAGCATTTTGTTGTTTGCATCCTGGCATTATATTTTTGCTTTTTACGTGATATATGCCCTCGTCATTACCGCCTGGATTTTTTTTCGTTTGGAAGAAACTTTACCAAAAGAAACGCGCATTCCTTTTAGCGCCGCAAGCTTCATCGACGGATTTAAAGAAGTTATCTGTAACCGCATTACCATTAGCTACACAATATGCATGGGTTTATTTTTTGGCAGTTTTATTGGCTATCTCAATTCTTCGCAACAAATTTTTCAAGTTCAATTCAATACGGGAAAATTATTCACCTTGTATTTCGGTATGTTGGCGTTAGTGTTTGGTATTTCTTCGCTAGCAAATTCACGTTTTGTCGAAAAGTTGGGCATGCATTACATTTGTAATCGTAGTGTGTTGTACATTATTGGCTCCTCTGCCATTTTTTTAGTATTGCATTTTGTGGTGGATATTCAGTTATGGATGTTTTTGATTTATGCATCTGTTTTATTTTTTTGCTTTGGTTTAATGTTTGGCAATTTAAATGCGATAGCAATGGAGCCTATGGGGCATGTCGCGGGCATTGCTTCAGCAATTATTGGATCTATTTCTTCTATTCTTTCTATGATTCTGGGCACATTAATTGGTCAGCTTTATAACGGCACATTAATACCGGTAGCAACAGGTTTTTTTGTGTTAGGAATTTTTTCGTTATTCATTATGTACAATGTAGACAAAAGAACAGTGGAAGCTGCGGCGTAAAATTATGTCTTGTACCGCACATAACTAATAAGCTTTCGAAGTGTAATCATTTTTTGTAGGAAATATTAGTTACTAAAATACAGGGAATAGTTTGCTCATCTGAAAATAATGCCCACCAGAAATATTCTTATTTTTGCATAATATTGCGCCAATCTTTTTTATTGAATTTTCCCTATAAAACCTTTTGCTAAATGTGTGCTAGATTTTACGTGAAGTAGTTGCTTCACATATTATTTGGCGCATTTATGATGTTTTTTGTGGTTTTATTTATAAGTAAATTTTTTTAAATTATAAATATAGCTAAATAAGTTATTTGTTCTGGTTTAAGGAATAAAAAAGTAAAATTAATTGATGGCTACCTGTGCTTAGGTTGCATTTGCAATATACACGCTGAAAAATTCAAATTTTACGGTAGGTGCAATGTCTCATTTCAACACAAGCTTCCATGTTGTTCACGTAGTTGCGAAAAAAAAATCATTTGGTTTGTTTTGGCAAACCATAGTAGTTCTCTATATTTCTCTGTTGGCCAGTTACAGTTGTGGTGCCGAGCAGCAAGTCGCTTCTCTTGCTAATTTGTCGCTTGCCAATCTGTCACTTGAAGAGCTCGGCAATATTCAAGTTACCTCTGTCTCTAAAAAATCGGAGCGCTTGGCGGATACAGCTGCTTCGATTTATGTAATTACGGCAGATGCTATTCGGCGCGCTGGAGCGCGTAGTTTGCCTGAGGCATTGCGGCTGGCTCCCAACTTACAGGTTGCACAAATCAACGCTAATAGATACGCCATCAGTGCGCGTGGTTTCAATTCGAATACCGCTAATAAACTATTGGTGATGATTGATAACCGCATAGTTTACACCCCACTTTTTTCAGGCGTGTTTTGGGATGCGCAGGATGTAATGCTGCAAGACGTAGATCGCATAGAGGTGATAAGCGGCCCCGGGGGAACCTTGTGGGGAACGAATGCGGTTAACGGTGTTATTAATGTAATTACCAAAACATCTACCGCAACAACGGGTGATGTGGTTCATGGGGTAAGTGGCACCATGAGCCGAGGGGTAGCGATGCGCCATGGTGCAGCCTTCAGAGATAACAGTGGTGCCTACCGCGTTTATGCCAAAGTGGATCAATGGCTGCATAGCCAAAGAGAAAATGGTGTGGCAGAACCAGATGCATGGGATCGCAGCCAAATCGGGTTTCGTTCAGACTGGGGTGACTGGGATAATGAATTCCAGCTTATGGGCGATAGCTACCGGAACTCTATCGACCAGCTGGCGCCTGGCCAGCAATCTAATACAGGCACTAATATAATAGGGCGTTGGAAGCGGAAGTTGGCGAGCGGTTCTAACGTACGCGTGCAAACCTATATAGACCACAGTACGCGCGACATGCCCGGCACTTACAGCGAGACACTGAATACGTTTGACCTGGACGCCCATTATTCATTGCCTGTAGATGAGGAAGGGAAACAGTTAATTTGGGGTGGCGGCTATCGTATTAGTGAGGACCGAGTCGGCAACACCGCTGCGATTGCTTTTCTGCCAGGTGATCGCAAGCTGCACTGGGCCAATCTATTTATTCAGCAGAATCGTACCTTATGGCAAAGTTTTGAATTGACGATAGGAGGCAGACTGGAGCGGAATGACTACACGGGAGTGGAATTTCTTCCAAACCTCAAGCTTGCCTGGAACGCTGTTGATGACAACCTGTTGTGGGTAAGATTGGCTCGTCCCGTAAGGGCTCCATCGCGTATTGATACTGAGCTTTATATTCCGGGCAAGCCACCCTATGTAGTTGCTGGCGGGCCCGATTTCCGTTCTGAGGTCGCCAAAACTTTGGAGCTTGGTTGGCGCGGGCAAACAGGATATTTAAGCTATTCCTTCGTGATATTTCACAGTGAATATGATCATTTACGCAGTTTGGATATACAGCCCAACGGTGTTTCTATTCATGGCAATAATATTGAGGGCGATGTGGATGGGCTGGAAGTGTTGGCTAGCTATCAGCTCAATGAATTCTGGTCATTAAATGCAAGTGCAATAGCTCTCGACGAGCATTTTAGTGGCACAAACCTCGCGCAATCTTCGCCTGGCAACGACCCGCGCTCGCAATGGGCGTTTGGCTCCAAATGGAACATAGGCGCAAACAAACAATTTGATATTTCGCTGCGTCATGTTGGCAAATTACCGTCTCCTGCCGTTCCCGCGTACACGGCGCTCGATGCTCATTTTGGGTGGGGCCTAACACAGGATATTGAGCTAGGTATTTTCGGGAGAAATCTGGCTGATCCGCAACATCAGGAATTTGCTTTTAGCTCTGATGCTCAAGCGCTTAATCCAATACAGGTCGAGC
>JANPKH010000395.1:0-10579 GCA_031425935.1 Gammaproteobacteria bacterium
GCAACGACTTTTTCGTCAACTTGCTCGACATGGGCACTGAGTGGAAACCCGTTTCATCCGAAAAGTTTGAAGGGCGCAACCGTAAGACGGGTGAGCTGCAGTGGACTGCCACACGTGTTGACTTGATATTCGGTTCGAACGCGCAGTTGCGGGCGATTGCCGAGGTTTATGCGGCGGCTGACGCCGAGAAAAAGTTTATCGCGGATTTCGTGGCTGCTTGGACAAAGGTGATGAATCTGGATCGCTTCGACTTGGTGTGACGTGAAACTAGCGTGGTTTGCGGCAGGCCGGATAGTATCCCAGCCTGCCGTAAACTGAATTTCTGAGAAAACATTAAGGGTGCTTAACGTCCTAACATAAATGAGTAAGGTTCGATTTACCTTGAATATTTCCTACTGGGGCTTTAACCAATACATCACCCAACGCACACTCGCCTCCAAAAGTTTGCAAGAAGCGTAAAAAGGTATTGCACTGGCTCACCCATCGTTTCACGAATCCATATTATCCATTCGACTAATTCAGCTGGGGTTACGCATAATCTCCACCTGTTATGTCTGCAATTTGCGAAGAATTGATTTCAGGCAGTGTTCTATATCATTGGATGGAAATACTAGCAATGAAGTCCTACTCGGCTGTGTGAACTTTATGAAGAGTGGGTTATCGAAAGAATGCTTAAAACAAATTTCTAATTTATAGCACAGCTAAAAAATCGTTATTGGAAATGAAATAAAAAATATTTTCGCAACACCGAAACACAATGCGTAAAACGAAGCGTCATGCATAACATGCATAAATAATAACGAAGAATCTCAAGTTGATAAGCTGATGCCACTTAGTGGCACGATAATGTGAGTAAGCCGTTAAAAGAGGTTTAATAATGAAAATTATGTTATTGCCGGGCATGGATGGAACAGGTTTATTATTTAACCCATTGCTCCCTTTACTTTCGATTCCACAAGAAATAATTCCATTTAATTCCGCACTATATCAAACCTATGAATCAATATATAAGCATGTGAAAGCGAATCTTCTAAACGAAGAGTTCTATCTTTTAGCAGAATCCTTTTCCGGGCCTATTGCAGCTCGGCTTGCATCTGAAAACATAAAAAATTTAAAAGGAATTATTTTCGTGGCAACTTTTCTATCTTGCCCGTCGAAGCCACTTGTATCGTTTGCTAAAAAATTGTCTTTAAGAAATCTATTAAAAATACCATTCTCCTCGTATTTCATTCGTAAATTTCTTATTGGTTCAATATTTCCTATAGAGCTATTTTACAGAGCATTATCCAAGGTGACTGATTTTGAATTTAAAAGCAGGCTTTCTGCTTTAGAAAAGCTAAGTGAAAATGCAGTGCAAATAAAATCAAATATTCCGGTACTTTATCTTTACGCTGAAAATGATTACCTTGTTTCCGAAAATCATATTAGCGAATTCGTTTCACAATTTAACAATGTTTCGGTTTGCCATGTGCAAGGCACACATTTTTTACTACAATCAAATCCGGAAAGCTGTGCGAGACATATCAATGATTTTATAAACGCACAATAATATGGTAAAAAAGTTTTTGCATTTCCTCTGTAATGCAGAAATCTTACTTGCAACAAATTAGATTATCTCTCTTACGATAGCTTTTTTGTAAACGTTACCCGCACAGATAAGCCAGATTGAGCCAACGAACCGTTGTTGAAGAGATCTACAGTTAAACCTAACCGATCTGCAATTGCGCGCACAATTGACAGCCCCAATCCTGAGCCCGGTTGGTTGGTCCCTAAGATCCGATAAAACGGGTCAAATACTCGCTGCTGCTCCGCTTCTGGGATTCCAGGTCCGGAATCTTTAACCACGAGCTCAACAGCATCACTATTTTCGCTGAGTAAAATGTGTACGCGACCTGCGTGTGGCGTGTAACGAATAGCATTTTCAACTAAATTTTTAATAAGAATATGCAAATCAAATAAATGACTCTGCACAACGACATCGTCACCTGATACAGATAACTCGATTTCCTTTGCATCTGCAAGTGTTAATAAATCTTCCAGGACTTCGCGCAGCAATGCTTTGACAGAAATGGTTGTCGTTGCACTCTGCTTTTGTTGTTGCGCTCGCGCCATCGTAAGTAGTTGATCTAGTAGCAGACGTGTACGTTCTGTTGCATCGTGTAAATTGACCAATCTTGCATGTAAGCTCGAATCTGAACTGAGCTCGACTAAACGTTCCGCTTGCAAAGAGATTGCGGTAAGAGGAGATCTAAGCTCATGCGCCGCGTCACGCACAAATTGCCGCTGCAACAAAATGGATTCGTGCAAGCGATTAAGAAGCCGATTGATGGCCGTTACAAAAGGTGCAATTTCCGATGCGATATTTTGTTCAGTCAATGGCAATAAATCATAGCCAGTTCCCTTATCCAGCTCCTCAGCCATTTTTTTTAACGGCGCGAAAACCTGACGGATTAAGTAACCCAATAAAAGTAAAAGCAATGGTACTAATATCAGCAGTGGAACTATTGTATTTAAGGCACTTAAGCGCGCTAACTCATCTCGCACTTCAGTTTGTTGTGCCACAACAACCCCTACACCGCGATCCAGTTTTTTTACTAGCAGGCGCCAACTAACCTCATTCACAAATCGCGTTTGTAGTCCTTCTGGCATATCCACAGGAAGTCCTGGTAGCTCAAGATCAGCTTGTGTGGTATTAGATTCCAACCACTGTACAACAAAGTGCGACTCGGGATCGGCAGTTGAAATGTGCACTGGTTTTGATGAATCTGGCCGAATAATGCGTTGCTCATTAACCAAAGCCGATAGTCGAATGAGTTGCTCATCTTGCAACTCTATAGCTTCCTCGAATGCCCATCTATAAGAAATCGCACCCGCAACAAATGCAACGAAAATGATTGCGATGGAAATAGTGACTGATAAGCGAAATTGCAGCGAATCGCTCACCTTGCTTTTTGCACCATCCATCCCAAACCTCGAATATTTTTGATAATTGAGCTCCCAAATTTTTTACGCAACGAATGAATAAGAAACTCTACCGCATTGCTTTCGACCTCGTTGCCCCAGCCATAAATCTTTTCTTCCAACTCTGATCGGGAAAGAATTGCACCAGGTCGCACGAGAAGCGTTTGTAATAACGCAAACTCCCGCGCTGACAGGCGGACTGGTGCATCATCTTTGCAGCGCGCCTCACGTGTAGAAGGATCTAGCGATATAATTCCGTTAGTAAAATGCGGACCCGAAATAGATGATTGACGACGCAAAACAGCGCGCATGCGCGCACTTAATTCACCCAGTGCGAAAGGCTTAACAAGATAATCGTCAGCACCCGCATCCAGTCCTGCAATCCGATCCTCCAGAGCATAACGTGCAGTCAAAATAATTATCGGAAGCCGGTTACTTTGCTGACGCACAGTTTTTAATACCGATATTCCATCGCGCCGTGGCAAGCCTAAGTCGAGCAGCATCAAATCATATTGCTGGCAAGTTATGGCCGTAAGGGCTGATTCACCATCTTTTAGCCAGTCGGTAGCATAACCCGCATCTTTAAGGCTTTCGGATACTGACTCCCCTATCATTTGGTCGTCTTCAACGAGCAAAATTCGCATTACTAGCTCCGCGTAACAAGGGATGTTGAATAATCAACAATAAAACCCCACGATGGAATTGAATAAAATCTCTCACTAAAACTGCTCACCAAGGTAGATGATAAAGTCTGGCTGAAAGTAGCCCGGCGATTCAGTTTTACATACTCAGCTTAGGGATTACTTAGCAGGCCACAACAAAACCTATATTAGCCCAATTTTGTAATTATCCAGCAAAGGATTGTGAATTCGCTGACTTAGTCTACGAGTGTTCAATAAATTTTGTTCTCGGCAAGCAGCCTCGTTTGCAGTTTATAATTTTTGGTTCCGTTGTAAGTTCAAAAAAATTCACTCTCTAGATAGCAAATATACTAACGGGGCACAAATAAAGAATACTGTTTGATTCAAAACCTTATGAGGCATGGATGCCGATTAGAGCCTATAGGGATATATTCACGGCGTGTTTTGAATTGAACAGTATTCTTTACTACGAGCTCATTAGTAATTCATTTTTTTAAACCTTCTCCTAAGTTATACCTAAGTTTCGGTCTATAGGATGTAGACATGTGCCCTTTACAAGTTGTTATACATGTCAGTTAATTTCCGTCAATGTATTTATACGCATGCTGTTTATCCGCTATGCGCGTTATTCATCGCGTCCCTTGCGATCACCCTGTGGGATGCAGACAAAGTACTGGCAGATTATTTTTATGCTCTCCAAGGAAAAACCTGGGCCTGGAAAAATATTTGGTGGACAGAAGAATTTTTTCATAAAGGTGGCCGTACGGCGTCGCTATTGATAGCCACAGCAGGAGCCGCACTATTAATTTCATCCTATTGCCGCAATGACTGGGCTCAGCATCGAAAACCCCTGAGCTATTTAATGTTTGCTACTGCTGGTGGTAGCGTGCTTGTGAGCTTGCTTAAATCTGCATTGGCTGTGTCGTGTCCATGGGAATTTGCACGTTATGGTGGAATCTTAAACTACAGCAACGTTATTGAGCAAATCGTTTTGCATAACGGTAAAGGTTGCTTTCCAGCAGGGCATGCCAGCGCTGGCTATGCCTGGGTTGCCTTGTATTTTTTTTGGCTCAGTTATCATTCTGCATGGCGTTGGTTTGGATTAATAGTCCCGATCGCAGCGGGCATGGTCTTTGGTATCGTACAACAACTTCGTGGTGCGCATTTTATCTCCCATGATTTATGGAGCCTCGCTGTTTGTTGGTTATTCTCGTTTTTACTTTATGTATTCATGCTTAAGGAGGGCTCATAAATGTATTACTTTATTATTTTCATTCCATTTGTTTTTTTGACCGAAAGATTAACAGTAAAAAAATCTGCCGAAATCAGTAGCCATTGTTTTTCATTTTGTGCTGCACTCTTTATTGTAGGCTTTTTCAACGCATCTTTTTTTAGAGCTATTTTCAATCTTGCTGATTACCAAGGTCTTAGAGATGTAGCTTTTACTGTGAATGTCGCGCTCCTGCTATTAGCACTGAATTATATTTTAATTTCTATTGTTACTTTTCCCTATGTAGCTAAACCGTTGCTTAGCCTTATGTTGTGCTTGGCGGCGGGCGCAGCATATTTCATGGATTCCTACGGTATTGTCATTCATCGGTTGATGATACAAAACATGATGGAAACAGATCTATTTGAAGTGGAAGGTTTAGTTAACAAAACACTTATTTTTTATTTTTTTACGCTGGGATTATTGCCAGCACTGATGCTATCGAAGGTCACTATAACGTTTGATACATTTGCGAAAGAGCTTTGGAAAAAAACAAAATATATAAGTATTTCTGTGGTAGGTATATTGGTGCTAATTATGAGCATGTCGCAAGATTACGCGTCCTTCTTTCGTAATCATAAGCCTGTTCGTCAGCTTGCGAATCCGCTTAATTTTGTCTATGCAGGATTTTCATATTTCACTTCCATTAACGGGACCATTGATGTAAAGCCTATAGAAAGTGATGCGACTATCACCCTATTTGGTAAAGAACAAATAAGGCCAACACTCTTTATTTTGGTAGTAGGAGAAACCGCACGCGCAGATCATTTTGGTATCAATGGGTATGACCGCGATACAACTCCACTCTTGACTCAACAAAATATTATCAATTTCACTGATGTTGTTTCTTGCGGAACTGAAACTGCTGTATCAGTTCCTTGTATGTTTTCAACACTGGGAAGAAGTCACTACTCTGACAATAAAGCAAAATCTCAAGAGGGGCTATTAGATGTTATTAGCCATGCCGGTATTGCCGTGCTTTGGCGTGACAATAATTCAAGTTGCAAAGGTACCTGTAATCGAGTGGCTTACGAGAACATGCAGCATCTTAAAGTGCCAGACCTGTGTAATGAGCACGAGTGTTTTGATGAAATATTACTTCATCAATTGAATGAAAAAATTTCTGTTAGCAAAGGTAGTCAATTTATTGTTTTGCATCAAAAAGGCAGTCATGGGCCGGATTATTATAATCGCTATCCAAAAAGCAGGGAGCATTTCGCTCCTGTTTGCCAAGATAAACAATTGCAGAATTGTACCAAAGGAGAGTTAGTTAACACCTTCGATAACACGATTAGATACACTGATTATTTTTTAAATAACACCATCGAATGGTTGAAAACAAAAGATAAGGAATACAACACGTCAATGCTTTATTTGTCAGATCATGGCGAATCGCTTGGAGAGAAAAATCTATATTTGCATGGTATGCCTTATGCCATTGCACCTAAAGAGCAGAAACAAATCCCTTTTTTCCTATGGATGTCTGCAGGTTTTGCTAAAGCAAATACTATCGACACTAAATGCCTAAAAAAAATGAGCGCCGCCGCATACTCTCAGGACAACCTTTTTCATACCGTTCTTGGAATGCTGAATATAAGTTCTCACGTGTATAAAACCAAACTGGATATTGTGCGGCCTTGTAGAGTTTCGCCAGTTTAGATGATTCATGAAAGCTTCAAGAATCTATCACTGACATTTCTCCCTATCGCAATATTAATAGCTACGCACGACGCCGCGTTAACTATACTCACAATAAGAGGACTACGGCATGAAACATGATTTCTTACACCTCGTAATTAGAGGTTTGTTGGTAAGTATTTTTATTGTAGATATAAATATTGTTTCAGCGGCGAATCTGACGCGCGGGCCTTACTTGCAAACCGGAACGTCCACCAGCGTGATCGTGCGTTGGCGTAGCGATGTAGTCACTAATAGTCTTGTTCGTTTGGGAGTTAGCACTGCAAATTTAAATATGATTGTCGCCGATGAAAAATCTACAACCGAACACATCCTTCACGTCACTGGGCTCACTCCCAACACAAAATATTATTACTCCATTGGTTCATCTACTGAAAGCTTAAGTGGAGGCGATAGCAGCACTTACTTTTCTACCGCACCGACAACAGGGGCGCGCACGACATTTCGTACTTGGGTAATTGGTGATGCCGGAACAGGTACGGCGGGGCAGGTTGAGGTATATAACGCCTATCGCACTTTTACCGGAGCAACACCAACCCACCTGTGGCTACAGCTCGGGGATAACGCTTACCCTGATGGCACAGATACAGAATTTCAAACCAGAATGTTCGATGTCTACTCCAGCATGCTGCGTCAAAGCGTGACCTGGCCAGCCTTTGGTAATCACGATGCACACTCTGCCGACTCCAGCTCACAAACCGGAACTTACTACAATATTTTCTCCTTGCCACAAAATGCAGAAGCCGGCGGAGTCGCGTCACGCACCGAGGCCTACTACGCATTCCATTACGGCAACGTGCATTTCGTCGTGCTGGATTCAGCTGCCACTAATCGTGCAGTGGGCGCTCCAATGTACAACTGGCTGCAAGCCGACTTAAAAGTCGCGCGTGCGGATTGGATTATTGCGATCTGGCATCACCCACCTTACTCCGATGGTTCGCATGATTCAGACACGGAAGCTGCGTCGATTGAAATGCGGCAAAATTATTTACCTTTACTGGAAAAATACGGCGTAGACCTAGTGTTGTCAGGTCACAGTCATTCTTACGAACGCTCCAAATTTATTGATGGGCATTATGGTAATTCACCAACCTTTAATGCCGGCACGCACATTAAACAAGATGGCAGCGGTCAGGCCGATAACAATGGCGCTTACAAAAAAACGGCCGCCGGCCTTACTCATTCCGGAACTGTATATGTCGTTGCAGGCAACTCGGGAAAAATCAAGGGTGGCTCACTCAATCACCCGGCTATGTTCAAGTCTTTAAATGAATTAGGTTCGTTAGTACTGGATGTCGATGGATTAACGTTGAGCGTTAAATTTATAAACAGTACCGGCAAAGTACGCGATCACTTTACGCTAACTAAAAATGACAATTAAGCGACAATAGCTAGGGCGAATCTGCATTTTTGGGAAATAAATTCTCATACTTGGCGTAACTCGTTATTAATTTATCTTATATTTTCAGCTTCATTACTTTTCTGTCTTCTCCAGATAATAAGTTTTGTTATAGGTACAAAGAGAGGTATTTCTTCAGTAGCTTTGTCGATTTTATCCAAGTTTGTATTGCCTGCGGATTTTCCCTTTATAGACTGCATCGCCATTGTATTTATTCTTTGCGCCGTTTTGGCTGTGGCAGTCACTTACATGTCTGGCGGCAAAGTCCAGGAAAAAGCCATTGACCTGAATGGCATACATTTTAAAACCGAGCCGGTATTTAACGTTGCTTGTTTAGGCGTGGTTTTGGTATTAATCGCTTTCTACACCGTGTGGTGGTAAGCCTATTTAAATATACGGAGAGTGATTATCACCGCTATCGGAGAAATGTGCGTTGTTTAAACTTAATCAATACCGCAAGGTTAAATGAGTTTTGTTTAAAGTTGTCTGTGTTAGACATCGAACGGAAAAGTTTTAAGTGATATTAGATTATTCACTTCGAAATCCGTTTATTTAGTCTACGAGGAGTTGATTATGGCAAAAGTACATTCAGCAATGAGTATTGAGGCCACACAAGAAATATTTCATGTTGATGCTGCTTTGGTACATGAGAATTTTATCGGCAAAGACGAGCTGCTAGAGCAATTAAATGAAGCATCCGTAGCAGCAATTAATAGCATGTTACGTTTTAGGCAGCACTATTTTTTCGGACAAAAATTTAAAATAACGCATATTACGGACAGCTTTATGCATTATTCCAATGACGAGCAAGAACATGCCGATTGGCTTGCGAATAGGATGGTGCAGTTAGGCGGCACGCCAGACTTTTCATTAAGTAGCATAATGAATACGACTAATCAGACTTATGCAGCTGACGATTCATTGTTTGAAATGTTGACTGAAAATTTGGTAGCAAGCCGCGCGACTGTTACTAATTATCGCGACCTTATTAAATACCATTGCAAAGAAGATCCCGCGACCAGTGTGATCCTAAATATTATTCTCCTGGACAAAGAGAAGCATGCTGAAGCGTTGGAAAAATTTATAGAAAGTGTTTCCACGCAACATTGAGGCTTCTATACTTTTTAAACATTCATCCAAAATTCTTCCAAAATTTTACAAAAAAAAGCATAAACAGCCGTAGCTGTTTATGCGCTCAATATTATTTACGATGGATATTCAGCATCATGCCCGCTTGGCCAACACCATCTGCCACAAAACGCGCTAGATTACGTGCACCGTTTTCCTGGAAATGTGTGCCGTCCACCGAGCCGTCCGCACGCAAAAAGAAGAAGTTTTCTGGTCTGGGTGCCGGGCAAATTGCAGTTAAATGACTCACTGTTTTCTGATTCAAATCGATTAGTGGTATACCTTCGGCCGCTGCAAGCTCCCGCATTGCTTGTGCCCACGCGACCGTACCATTGCTGCCGGTGCAGTAGGCAGAATTTCGCGGTGTTGGTGTTACGAAGCCGAGGTTTATTCCTCGGGCACGCGCACCGGTTATGTACTGCGACAGGTATCTTTTAAAATCAGTATTTGGCTCCAGATAATAGGGAATGGTTTGTCCGTTGATGGTGTAGGTTGCAGTTCTATGTCCATCATTGGTACCAAACTGGACCAGCAAATAGTCACCTGCTTTGGCAGCTCCCCATATAGCGTTGAGGCGTCCTTCTTCAATAAAACGACGTGCGGTACGACCGCCAATCGCATGGTTATGAATCACAACGTTTGACTTATATTGCTGCGGCAACATTTGCCCCCAGCCTGCCTGATCATTAGGGCTTGATGTATCCGTATAACTTTGGACGATGGAATCTCCGGCCAAATAGACATTCACAGTTTCTGACGTAGTGGCTTTCAGGTGTTGCGCCAAAGGAAGATCCAGATCACGCAGGCCTTGTACCACAAGACCAGCAATATCCTTGGCTCCGCCCAAATCGAAATGCGTATGGTCGTCACAGAAGAATGCACCAACTGCTCCGCCTGTACCAGCGCTCACATCGCCCCCGGCAACTGGACAGAAACCCCGTTGGTTATACAAGCGAATACTGCGTTGATGCAGATCAATGACGGGGACATTTAGGCTCGAACCTAAATTAATGGTTTCTGATAAAAACCCGCGTGACGCCACAGCGGTGCTGCCAGAACAACGGATCGCCGATACCGGAGTAAGAAATATTGGCGTAGCGCCTCTAGCCCGCGCGGCTTCGGCCATCATTTGGTATTCCTGCATAAATGCATTGGAGCCGACGCGCCGCGGGCAGGTGCCTGAACCATCGTTAATACCAAACTGGATGAACAAATAGTCGCCACGTTTCATACCGGACAGCATGGTCTGCCACCGGCTTTGTATGATGGGTTTACCGCTGGAGTCAGTCGTTAAAGCACATTCTCCATCGCCGCCCATGGTGGTTTGAACATCGTAAAGCCAGGTGCGAACGCTGCGCCCAGCGACTGCTAGATTTTGCACTCTGACGTTACTGTTGAAGTAAGTTGCGAAGTCGCGACCCCATCCGTATGGACAAGAAGACCCACCATTGGCCACAGTCGAATCGCCTGCTATCCAGAGGG
>JANPKH010000396.1:0-5272 GCA_031425935.1 Gammaproteobacteria bacterium
CTTCAAAAAGAGGCTGAAAAAGCGAAAGAATTGGAAAATTGTACCGATCGTCCTGAGTGTTGGCCTGAGGGGAGCGCAATGAATACAGGTCTTACTTTAGTAGCAGGGCTGCAAAAAACCTCCGCACAATTGAAAACAAAACATGACGAACTAATTGCTCTCCTATCGAGCTCCCCAAATTATAATGGTGAGAAATATCCAGATTCTCGTGTTATTTCTGCTTTAACTACCCAACAAGTATCGTGGGAAAAATATAGATCTGATGAATGTGAACTAATTGGTTCACTCACTGGGGCTGGCGGATCATGGCCATCAACATACGCTAATCGTTGTGACGTAAATTTAACTGAAGTACGTCTTCGCCGTGTAACGTCAGCCATCAAATGTATTCAAAAAATACCTTTAGAGAATCGCTGGATGGAACAGGCAGCATGTTTACAACAACTCGCACCATTAGCCAATAAATTGTAAGTGTTGAATTGCCGAAGCAACTTACCTTCAGTGCAAGACTACGCGTTTAAAAAATTTTTTAGGTTGCAGGTTTAGCTGGGCGCTCCTATGGTTTGCTATAAAGTGCTCCATAAAACTGTGACTTGAAAACTACAGCCGTACTAAATGTTATAAAAATTAATCACAATCTAAAGGAAATCTTGAAATGAAAAAATATGCCCATTGTTTTTCAATATTGGTCGCAATGTTTATGCTAACTGGCTGTGTTGCTGGGGGAGTCTCTTTTGTAAAAGAATCGGTGGTTCCGAAAGATAAGGCCCTCGTCTATTTCTATCGGCCTAATAATTTTCAAGGTTCGGCATTAGATGTTACGGTAAAAGACAACGATAAAACGGCATTCAAAATAAAAAATGGCCAGTACATTAAGTATTTTACTGAGCCAGGAAAACATAAATTTTATACTGACACTATGGCAATTGATAAACCCACTGAAATTGAATTGGAAGTGGGACAGGCGTATTACATAAAAACTGGGCTTAGTGTAGGAATGTGGACGGGTACTTGGGCATTAAATCGTGTCTATGAAAGTGAAGCTTTGGAAGAGTTAAAGTCTTGTAAAAGCGGTAAAAAGTAATTTCTAGCAAGTCGCGCAAAAGCATCAGTCAGTGCTTTCCCTGGATAGCTTTTAAGTCGTAGTTTAACTAGGCGGTTTCATAAGTTTCCTGCGCAAAGTACTTCATAACTCAACCTAAAAAATGCCGGGGCGCGCTCGGCATTGCACACAGAGGAAAATGCGATGGCAGTATTAGTTTTTGGGATTTTAGTTTTGATTTGTGGGTTAGTGATGATGTGCAATTCAGAATTGGATCGCGTATTGAAAGAGAATGACGAAGCTGAGTGGACAACAGTGATGCGTCCTTCTCCGTCAGGTTTTGTAAATTCGTTTGGTACCATTCCTCTTTTTACCTGGGTTCTTGGTCGCGGTTATGAAAAATCCACTAGCGAACAAGTGAGGATCATCGGTAGTACGGCCTTTAAAAAAGCAAAGCTGGCGAAATACTGCATGTTGATTGGTGTGATGCTAATAGCAATAGGTTTGTCTCTGGCACTTTTCTTGTCTGGTGGGCAATAAAAATAGCCTCATCTAAAATTTAGATAAAAAGTGAGCCCATTAACTTTTCAGAAGTTTGATGCATATAAAAAGTACGAAAAACTTGAGCAGCAATCTCGTCTTCACAATAACGGAAACAAAAATAAATGTCAGACTGGAACATTTTTTTGGTGCCAATGAATATTCTCGAGAAAAAAAGTTATAACTTAACATCGTATGCTTACTGAGCGTCCGCGTATGGCGGACGTTTGGCCTGTTTTCGCTGACGATTTTAAGACCGTCGAGTCAACAACGTTTTTGTAAATATGGAATATAAAAATTTGCACATTAACTGGAATGAGGCGATTTATGATGAATAAAAAGCAGATAGCTATAACAGCGATCGTTATTGTCGTAGCATTAATTGGTTTATTTATTTGGTATGGAATGATGTTGGGACGACAGTATCATTAAGCAACTTTAGAGCGTAAAACCAAATTCTATTTTTGCACCACCACCTTTATTGATAGTTTGGAGATACAAAATTCTTAAAATTATCCTTAAAATTATTTCAGCTATTCCGGCCATTTTTTTGTTTTTCTATTTTGCAAAGTACAATCCCAATTTAATTTTATATTTAAAATATTTTCTTGGGTTTGCGGTCGCTGGAGTAGTTATTTGGATTGCTTATCTGATTGCTACTTACAAATATGGCAAATAGTATAAGTATTTTAAGAATCAATAAAACCGCCGCTTTACTCAGCAGTTTTATTGACGATTCATTTCTTTTAAGCGGCTTTTATCTCGTCCGTTAATATGGCGTCAATCGCTCTAGTAACATCAGAGCCCGGAATCGTTTCTCTTTTCAATAATTCGCCAGCAACATCGTGAAGTGCTGGCTTAAGGTCTTGCATGAGTTTCATGCAGCGTTGATTCAATTTATCCAGCAATGAATTAGCTTCTTCCAAATATTTGGCATGATCGGGCGGAATTCGCAGGTCTTGGAAAGCCTCAATACTAAACAAGGTTTCCTTTTCACCCATGCCTAATGACGACACCATACTGTAAGCTAATTTGGATGCCTCTTTTAAATCGCTGGATGCGCCGGAAGATACTTCGCCGAGGATTAATTGCTCGGCCATGCGTCCCGCTAGCAACATTTGTATGCGTGACTCTAATGAGGTTTTCAAATGCAGTTTGGTGTCACGTTCTGGCGCTATAAGCGTGACGCCGAGTGACTCACCGCGTGGAATGATAGTCACTTTCTCTACGACACCCACATTCAAATAAGCACCAATTAACGCGTGCCCTGCTTCATGGTAGGCAATGCGGCGGCGTTCGTCAGCGGTCATCATAGCGACGGAGCCTGCAGATCCACCCAGTCTAAATACGTCCATAGACTCAAGTAATTGCGCGGTGGATATTTGTTTATCGCCATTTTTTGCGGCATCAAATGCTGCTTTGGCGATGACATAAGAAATAGATGCTGGCGACATGCCAATAGACAAACGCGCCAATTGATCACAGTCCATATCCGCAACTGCTTTTGATTTTGCGAGATAAAATTCGAACAAGGATTTGCGATCATCGAGCCCCGGAAGTGACACGTTAATTTTTTGGTCGAAGCGACCTTCGCGGGTTAAAGCAGGATCAAGCGAACTTGCAAAGTTGGTGGCACCAACAACAATAACGCCATCGGCAGGATTAAAACCGTCCATCTCCGCAAGAATCTGGTTAATGATGCGGTTGGATTCTGCATCCGATGCGCTGGATTGGTCTGTGCGACGACCAATGCCATCGGCCTCGTCAATAAAAATAATGCAAGGCGCTTTTTCGCGTGCGGTTTTAAACAGGGCTTTTACGCGCTCAATACCCGAGCCGTAAAATTTTGATGAAAAATCACTGCCGGTTATTGAAATAAAGTTCGCGTTGCATTCGCCGGCTAAGGCGCGCGCTAAGATAGTTTTACCTACGCCTGGTGGGCCCGAAAGCAAAACACCTTTTGGCGGTTTCGCACCCATATCGGCAAAGCGTTCAGGGGATTTCAGATAAGCGACAACATCGGCTAATGAGGTTTTAGCTTCAGTTACACCAATAACATCTTTAAATCGAAGTTCGGAACCTTTTTGCAGAGGAAAAAGCTGTCCGAAGCGATTGTAAACGACAAATCCAATCACCAAGCCAACAATTAACAGGGGACCAAACAATAATTGAAACCATTGCGCTGCATTCATTTGCGATTTCCCCGTGCCGGATGTACCGGATTTTAAAATCGCAAAAGGGAAGGTATTAGCTCCCGCATTGGTGTAGTCACTTAAAAATTTGAGTGAGAATTGGCCCCAATCATCAGACACCATATATTTCTCACCGCCAACGGTAGTAATCAACAAAGCGCCATCGGATATGCCGGCAGCTGCGACATTCTTGTTATGAAGATCTGACAAAACATTTGAAAAATCTTTTTCAATATTTTTCCAAGCGGAGATGTCCTGGTTCATCTCCTTAATAAGCGCACTACGGCTGTCCAACATTTCTTCTTTGGCGAACAAAGAAAAGCGCAACGGATTCCACAGCGCAAGGGCAACGGCAAGCGTTATAAGGGTAACGGCTAATACGGCGAGCAACTTCGGCTTAGGGGACGGCTTGTTAGGATTCATAATGAGATTTCAAAATTGTTAGGAACATAGGTGATTTAACCAGCTGAACTTCATGCTGGGTTTGCAAAAATTTGCAGGGAGCGGAAGGCGTTAAGCCATACGATTAAGATTTCAAGCGTAAGGAAATTTTCCGTATGCCTCGCAAGATGTTGCGCGAAACAAATTCTTTGCGGCGATAAGCGTAAGGCTTATCGAGTTGGACAATCCTTCAAACGGATCGAACATCTGAAGCCTAGCAAAATTTTTGACTTGTGCCAGGAAAACGGTCATAAAATTTACGGCCGTTCCGCCTCAGTTGTTGCACTTGCGGATTGCGTCAAACATTACGTCGGACTGGAATGACCACATTTAGCCGATAGCGACCTAGAGGCTCGGCTTATGTAGCTTCGGTATACATGAAATAAAATTTAAAAATTATGTTAAGAATCATTTCAGCTATTCCAGCAATAGTGAAATTCTGAATAAACCAGACAATATAGTTCTAAGCGTTGTACGCTTTGGGAAAATTAAATCGTGATGATTTGATTGATTTGACTAGAAAGTCAGTGCATTTATTCGATCAAACGTTTTATTTTTGTAACGAAAAAATAACACCCGTTAGTCCAAGCTTTTCAATTTTTTCTTTCAGGGTGCTATTGCAATAGAGCTGAACGCCGCGATCAATTTCCAGAGTAAATAATGCAGGAACGATTTTTTCGGCATCACTTTTAAACACAAGATTTTTCAACTTGTAACATTTTATTTATTTTGCTATTTCCTCATGAGTCATTGCACTGCCTTCGATTAAAAAATGTTGGGGTGCACAAGTTCACTTCAACCGAATCAATTTTAAATAAACGATTTTCAATTTTTTGAACTTCATTTATTTCTTTCCAAGAACTGATACGCAAGCCTTGCGATATTTGCCGCTAACTACCCTCAAGTGTGTAATCAAATGTCATAGTTGTAATTATTCCTTCGGGAGTAGTCGCTTTCATTGTGATGGTGCCATTGATAGGCGAATCACCCGATGCAGCCAAAGTATTGGGATTTGTCAAAGTAAAATTTATTTCGCTGCCGTTATACACATTTGGTG
>JANPKH010000397.1:0-2773 GCA_031425935.1 Gammaproteobacteria bacterium
ACCGAAGCCGCCGCCGCCGAGCCCCTCGCCACGCCCGAAGCCCTCGAAGCCTTTCGCATCCGCTACCAGGGCTCCAAGACCGTGCAGGGTGTGCTGGAAACGTTCATGGCCGAAATCCGCACGGTGCCCAACGAACGCAAACGCGAATTCGGCCAGCTGGTCAATACCCTGAAACAACAGGTGGAAGAACGCCTGCGCACCGCCCGCGAAGGCTTCGAGGCCGCCGCCAGCCAGGTCAGCGGCACCGAGCTCGACCTCACCGCCCCCGGCGAACCACACGCGCTCGGCTCCCGCCACCCGATCTCCATCACCCTCAACCGCATCATCGAGATCTTCTCCCGCATGGGCTTCGCCGTGGCCGATGGCCCGGAGATCGAGGACGACTGGCACAACTTCACGGCCATGAACACGCCGGAAGACCACCCGGCCCGCGACATGCAGGACACGTTCTACCTTGTGGACGCGCCGGGCATGCTGCTGCGCACCCATACCTCGCCGGTGCAGGCCCGCGTGATGCAGCAGCGCCAGCCGCCCATCCGCATCATCGCGCCCGGGCGGGTGTACCGCAACGAGACCATCTCGGCGCGCTCCCATGCCCAGTTCCACCAGGTGGAGGGCCTGTACGTGGACCGTGGCGTATCGTTCGCTGATATGAAGCAGACCCTGCTTTACTTCGCCCAGGAGATGTTTGGGGCGCCCAAGATCCGCCTGCGCCCCTCGTTCTTTCCCTTCACCGAACCCAGCGCCGAGATGGACGTCTGGCTGGGCACCGACACCGCAGAGAACCACCGCCTGACCAAGGGCACCGGCTGGCTGGAGATCCTCGGCTGCGGCATGGTGGATCCCCAGGTGCTGCTCAATTGCGGCATCGACCCGGAAGAATACACCGGCTTCGCCTTCGGCATGGGCATCGAGCGACAGGCCCTGCGCCTGTTCAACATCCCGGACATCAGGCTGCTGTTTGAGAACGACGTGCGTTTCCTGCGCCAGTTCGCCGCCGCCGGGTAGGTTTGGGCGTTGCGCCCGAAACCTGTACTTTTGATCATCATGTATACGCAAGAAGAAATACTTCATTTCCTGCGCGACAACAAATCGCTACTGCAGGAGAAGTTTCACATCACCAAGTTGGGCTTGGTGGGCTCGTATGCTAAAGGGCAACAGACGCCCGAAAGCGACCTGGATATTCTGGTGGAATTTGCTGATGAAACGCCGGAACTTTTTGAAAAAAATTTAGCGCTGCAACGGTTTTTTAAGACAAAGCTGGGCTTGAAAGTGGACATTGCCAGGGAGAAATACGTACGCCCTAGTATCAAGCGCAAACTTTTGACTTATGCCATCTTTGTCTGAAAAGGATCGCGATTCGCTGGAACTGCTATTAGAAGTCATAGAGAAAATCCAGGATTTCGGTCAAGAAATATCGGGTGCCGACATGATTGCCAATAATGTGATGCGGCAAGATGCTATTTTGATGAATTTCATTCTCATTGGCGAATGTGTTAGCCGCTTATCTCCTGTCTTCAAACAGACATACCCACACATTGAGTGGAGGAAAATAAAAAACCTGCGGAATAAGGTCTCTCACGACTACTGGGGTGTTGATGTGGAAATGATCTGGCAAATCATGCAGACCAAATTGCCGGCGCTGTCCACAGAACTAAGGCGCATACTTTCCTTAAATCCGGCTTGATAGCCGCTTTTTTCCCCTGCTTCATCGAAAAACCCGCCCCTCGCGTCCCGCGCGAGGCGCACCTTTCGCCTATAATTTCACCAACCACCTCCGTCATGTTCTTCGTCATACTGGGCATCCTCATTGCCATCGTCACTTACTCCGTCTCCAAAGTCAATCCCAACCTGGCCGCCACCGGCCGCATCGGTCGTTTTGTCGGCCTCGGCCTGATCGTTATCGGCCTGCTTTCCGCTTGTTTCGTCCAGATCGAACCCGGTGAAGTCGGGGTACAAAAGCTCTTCGGCAAGGTGCAGGGCAATGTGCTGACCGAAGGCCTCAACGTGGTCAACCCTTTTATCGAAGTGGCCTACTTCGACGTTCGCACCCAGAACTATACCATGTCGGCCGTGCACGACGAAGGCGATAAATCGGGCGACGATGCCATCCGCGTACTCGCCGCCGACGGCCTCGAAGTCGTGATCGACCTGTCGGTGCTCTACCACATCATCCCCAGCAAGGCGCCGGAGATCCTGCAAACCATCGGGCCGGACATCACCGACAAGATCGTGCGGCCGCTGGCCCGGACCAAGATCCGCGACAACGCGGTGTTCTACGATGCTGTGGCCCTGTATTCCACCAAACGCGACGAATTCCAGCAGAAGATTTTTCAAACCATCGAAAAGGACTTCGCCGCCCGCGGCATCGTGCTGGAACAGTTGCTGCTGCGCAACATCACCCTGCCCGAGTCGGTACGCCTGACCATAGAATCCAAGATCAACGCCGAACAGGAATCGCAGAAGATGCGCTTCGTGCTGGATAAAGAGCGCCAGGAGGCCGACCGCAAGCGCGTGGAGGCCCAGGGCATCGCCGATTACCAGCGCATCATCACGTCCACGCTGACCAACGAACTGCTGCAGTACGAGCAGATCAAGGCCCAGAAGGAACTGGCCCTGTCGCCCAATGCCAAGGTGCTGATCATGGGCGGAAGCGGGAAGAATACACCCATCCTACTGAGTCAGTAGGCGTAAAATGGAACGCGGATGACGCGGATGCTACGCAACGCGGATTTATACGGATTTTTTAATACGCGTTTATACGCGTTGGAAA
>JANPKH010000398.1:0-3110 GCA_031425935.1 Gammaproteobacteria bacterium
CCCGGTTTACCGGATAGACTGAGAATTATCTTAAATCCGGCGACCATTTATCGGCATTTTAATGTACCTTCGCCTCCCGTTAAAAATAAACGGGATCAAACAATTTTTTAATTTAAAACAGGTAAAATGAGCAACTACGAATTGATGGTGATTTTTACCCCTGTGCTTTCTGAGGAAGAATATAAGACTGCTCAGAAAAAATACGAAACACTCGTTAAAGAAAACGGTGGAGAAGTAACGCACAGCAAACCATGGGGACTAAAATCACTGGCGTATCCGGTAGCCAAAAAGACAACTGGTCTTTATTGGGTAATGGAGTATTCAGCGCCAACCAGCTTCAATGAAAAGTTGAAAATTCAACTTTTGCGTGACGAATCAGCGATGCGTCACATGTTTACTGTACTCGATAAATACGCCGTCGAGTATAATACCAAAAAGAGAAGTGGCGCACAATATTCAGGAAACGAAAAAGCGGAGGCATAATCATGGCAAAGACTAATGAAATAAAGTACCTCACAGCTATCAAGGCTGAAAAGCGTCCTAAAAAATATTGCCGTTTCAAGAAAATGGGAATTCGTTACATCGATTATAAAGATGGCGATTTTCTTAAAAAATTCTTGAACGAACAAGGTAAACTATTGCCACGTCGCATTACCGGAAACTCTTTGAAGTTTCAGCGTAAAGTGAGTGAAGCAGTAAAGAAAGCCCGTCAAATGGCTATTCTTCCTTACGTAACAGATCTTTTGAAATAGAATTTTTCACCACCCTAACCCCTTATAACTATCGGGAGAAAGTTGCGCTTTGCGTGATTGGGTAAAAATGCAAAACAATGCAGGTAATACTAATACAAGATGTAAACAATTTGGGTGGAGTAAATGAACTTGTAACTGTGAAAAACGGTTATGGTCGTAACTTCTTAATCCCTAGTAAGTTAGCCATCGAAGCTAGTCCTTCCAACATGAAAATGATGGAAGAAAAGAAAAAACAACAAGCTAAGAAAGAAGCCAAATTATTGGCAGAATTGAATAGTGTTATTGCTGTTTTGATAGACGGAGCTTTGAAAATTGGTGCTAAAACCGGTACAAGCGGAAAAATCTTCGGTAGTGTAACTTCAGTTCAGATAGCTCGTGCTATTAAAGAACAAAAAGGCTATGAGATTGACCGTCGCCGCATCACTATTCTTGATGAAGTGAAAGAACTAGGCAGCTTTAAAGCAAAAATTGACTTTGGTAACGGAAGCGAAACCGAAGTTGAGTTTGAAGTAGTAGCTGAATAATCGCTTTATGATATTTTTTTAATGCCCGCCACCCAGGCGGGCTTTTTTTGGGCAATTACCCGAAAATCCCTCTGATCTGTCTCATATTTTTTTGTGCAGAAAACTGCAGGATTACAAATGAATTCCCTATCTTTAACCAGTACTTGATGGTTTTAGTTTTTTTGCTATTGGCTGAAGTAGCTTTTTTGAAGTCGGATTCAGTTTATTGTAAGCACTAAATCATTTTTTTATTTTTTTTATTTTTTAAAAGTTTTTACAATGAACATTTACGTAGGAAATCTTAGTTGGACAATGACCGACGAAGATTTAAGCAATCTTTTTACTCAGTATGGTAATGTTACCAGCGGTAAGATCCTTAAGGACAAAATGAACGGTCGTAGCAAAGGTTTTGGATTCGTAGAAATGGAAGACGATGAAGCAGCACGTACTGCAATCGCTAACCTTAACGAAACTGAAGTTATGGGTCGTAAACTAATCGTTAACGAATCTCAACCTCGTCAGGAAGGCGAAGGTGGATACAAAAAGCGCACAGGCGGCGGCGGTGGATACGGCGGCGGCGGTGGACGTAGCAGCGGCGGTGGATACGGCGGCGGTGGCGGTCGTAGCAGCGGCGGTGGATACGGCAGCGGCGGCGGTCGTAGCAGCGGCGGTGGTCGTAGTAGCGGCGGAAGCGGCGGTTATAACAGAGATTATTAATAATAACAACGTTATATAAGAAATAAAAAGACCTTCACATTGTGAAGGTCTTTTTTTGATATTCAAATTATTGAGACATTGAATAATTAAAAAATTATAACTATGTAGATAACTCTTTACATAACACAAAATAAAAAACCGCCGTTTTAAAAACAGCGGCAAGGGTGGGTAAAGTCCCGAATTAAAATAAATAGTGCAAACATCTTTTCTGAAAAATGCTCAACTTAGATTTGTCGAATCTCCTAATAATGATTGCAATTATTATTGCCAGTCATTTTTAAGTTTTAAAAAATCCCCGCCGTCTTCAAGATCAATTTTAAGCAACAGGCGATTTCATTAATTGACTGATCAGGTCCTTTTCTTCTAGCTCTGCAACTTTTTTGATGTGGGTTGCCATGTGCAAAAATTGTATAATAATCCAGGCAAATGCAATTACAATCGCAAAAGCAAATATGGTATATTCCCAGTTCAGTGATGCCTTTACTGGTCCGATCATTTTAGCCCCCACAATTCGGCCGAGATTGCCAATAGTCATGTATAAGGTGAACTGTGTAGCGGAAACTTTTTTCCAGCAACACTCCATGGCTGCAGCAAAAATTCCGATTGATGTGAAAACGTATAGAATCCTATAAACCATCATAAAAGCTCCAATAAAGGAGGAGTCTGCCCAATACATCTTCAGAAATGCTAAACCACTGGTTAATACTATCAGCATAAAAAAATAAATATTCAACATCGGCTTCTTCCCAAATTTATCTATCAAAAATCCACCGATCAACATTCCGCTGATACCTCCAATCAAACTGGCCGTGGCAAATATCTGAGAGTAAGCCCGATCTGTCCAACCCAGTACCTGTACTGTAAAAATGGGCAACAAGGTGTCCATAAAATTACTTGATCCCATTACTAAAAAAGAAATAATAGCAAGTATGAGGCTATTACGTAAACTAAAAACCTTGTACAGTGATTGAAAAATGACACTGAATTTTGTCAGTTGCAGCATTTTGTTTTCCGGCGATGTAGTCCCTGATGTCCAAGGTAATATTTTTTCACCCTTTCGTTCCCGCAAACACAGGGGCACGATCATGATCAGGCACACGATTACAGAAAGCATCAATATCGCTGTTGAGAAGCCAAA
>JANPKH010000399.1:0-21648 GCA_031425935.1 Gammaproteobacteria bacterium
CTGAAGAGCTACTCAACCTGCTTAATCTGCCTTATCCACTGGAGGGATTAATATTTCATTGTACCGTTAGCATTGGTGTAAATTTATTTAATGGTCGCTGTAAATCTATCGATGATTTATTACGCCATGCAGATGTGGCCATGTATCAAGCAAAAGACAGCGGACGCAACACTATTCGCTTTTTTGATCCTCACATGCAGGCTCTTTTAGAGACACGCGCATCTATTGAGTCCGACTTACGTAGTGCTCAAGAATCAGAAAAAGAATTAACTCCTTACTATCAGGTACAAATTAACCATCAAGGAAAAGCCGTTGGTGCGGAATTATTATTGCGTTGGAAACATGCCACAAAAGGAATGATCTCTCCGGTAGATTTTATTCCGGTAGCGGAACAAACCGGGCTCATTATAAGCATAGGAAAACAAGTCATTAAACAAGCGTGCGAACAACTAAACAGTTGGCACATGCAACCACGATTTTCTCATCTAACAATTGCCGTAAATGTAAGCCCTATTCAATTTAATCAAGAAACCTTTGTTGCCGACGTGCTAAAAATAGTGCGCAAGAGCAATATTAACCCGCGCCTTTTAAAGTTTGAATTAACGGAAAGCTCTCTGTTAAAAAATGTCGATCAAAGTATTAAAAAAATGCAACTGTTGCAGGATTTTGGTATTGATTTCTCAATGGATGATTTTGGCATTGGCTACTCATCGTTATCGTATTTAAAGCGGCTACCGCTCTACCAACTGAAAATTGATCAAACGTTTGTACGTGACATTGCTATAGATCCTAATGACGCTACTATAGTGCGCACTATCATTGCTATGGCGCAAAACTTAAATTTAAATGTCATTGCTGAAGGTGTTGAAACTGAAACACAAAAGAATTTTCTGGAGCAGAATGGCTGCCCGATGTTTCAAGGCTTTTATTTTGGTCACCCTCTTCCCATTGCAGAATTTGAAGAACATCTTTTACGCAATCATTATTGAAATTAAAGATCTCGCCGCAAACAGGGGGATATATTTGTTCCAAAATCTGTTCTGTGGCAAGCCACGAGATTTAACCCTCGCTTGCCATAAAATAATGCGTAGGATCAGTAATACCTGCCTGCAAAAAACCTGCACGCCGTAAACGGCAGCTATCACACTTACCACAGGCTTCTCCCTTTTCATTGGCTTGATAGCAAGAAACTGTTAACCCGTAATCCACCCCCAACGCCAAACCTACTTGAATAATTTGTGCCTTCGACATATCGATTAACGGCGTGCGAATACGTAACTTACCACCTTCAGCACCAACACGAGTGGCAAGATTAGCCATAACTTCATAAGCGGCAATGTAATCCGGGCGGCAATCAGGATAACCAGAAAAATCTACTGCGTTTACGCCAATGAAAATATCCTCGGCACCTAAAACTTCTGCCCACCCTAACGCAATCGATAAAAATACTGTATTGCGTGCTGGCACATAGGTTACGGGAATACCGTCTGTTTCTTGCTCTGGCACAGCGATAGAATTATCAGTGAGAGCGGAGCCTCCAATGGTGCGTAAATCTAATTGAATAACTTTATGCTCCACCGCTCCCATTGCTTTTGCTGTACGCGCAGCAGCCAAAAGCTCAATCTTATGGCGCTGCCCATAGTCAAAACTAATCGTATAGCACTCGTAACCCTCACTGCGCGCCATCGCTAAGGCAGTAGTTGAATCTAACCCACCTGAAATCAATACAACCGCTTTTTTTGACGACATACAAATCCACAAAATTAAATCGTTAATACAAGTAAATTAAACACCTCGCCGCAAGCAGCGAGGTATATTTTTGTTTCAAAAATCTATTCCGTGGCAAGCCACGGGGAATTTAACCCTCGCTTGCGAATTAAACACCTCGCCGCAAGCAGCGAGGTATATTTTTGTTTCAAAAATCTATTCCGTGGCAAGCCACGGGGAATTTAACCCTCGCTTGCGATTAATGACCAGCAACATCATTCCACAACAATTTGTGCAGCTGCATTTGAAAACGCACCGGCACGTTATCTGCCAAGATCCATTCCGCTAAAGTAAGCGGCTCAATTTGCCCAAAACTGGGCGAAAACAATACTTCAGCAACTTTTGTATCCAGTTGATGCTCGTCTACTTTAAAGCGTGCCCACTCGTAATCTTCACGGCTACAAATTACAAACTTGACTTGATCTTGTGCGGTTAAAAAAGGAATATTTTCCCAATGATTGCGCGCCACCTCACCGGAACCCGGTGTTTTTAAATCCATTACTTTCACAACTCTCACATCTACGTTATTTACTGGCAAAGCACCACTTGTCTCTAAAGATACTTTATAACCAGCGTCGCACAACATAGTTAGCAGGAGCAAGCATTCACGCTGAGCTAAAGGCTCGCCACCTGTAACGCATACATAACGTGGCTTATAAGTGGCGACTTTAAGTAGAATTTCAGTCAACGCTATACGTTGCCCGCCATAAAAAGCATATTCAGAGTCGCAATAGCCACAGCGTAAAGGGCAACCGGTTAAACGGACAAATACCGTCGGCAAACCAACCGTGTTGGACTCGCCTTGCAGGGAGTAAAAAATCTCAGTAATTTTCAAACTGGGTTGAGTCATGGGAGCCCGTTAACACAAGGATAATAAACGACAGTACAAAAAAAAGGCTCGAAGTTAAATCAGACAGCACAGGTGCTAGCAGCTTTGCTTCTTAACTGTTCCTAAAAAAGCAGCAGTTTACCCAAAGGATGCAACAGATGCGAGATAGAAAAATTCCACCAATTAAAATAAGACTCTTCGCGAAAGATACTGCAGGTGTGAACTCCTAACGCAGTTGCTATTTGCAGTGCACTGCCAGCAGCTGTTATGCTGATAAATGGGTGCTTGTTTTAGCCCCCTCGTTTTAAGGATTTTCTGTCACTCTTATGTCAATAAACTGCAATGAAACCAACTAAAACCAGACGTGAATTACACAGCGAAATGGATAAACAAGTTGATGATTTTTTGAATCAGGGCGGCCTTGTTAATGAAGTTCCGCGCGGCCTGAGTGGTCGGCCTTTTGCTCAAGGTTCGTTAGTCAGCATTTTTGACGGGCAAAGTCAGGAAGATCGCACTCCTTTACCTGAAGTTGTTGCCGCTATCGAAGCGCGCCGCAAACCCCAAGCAGCCGCAAAACATTACAAACCGCGCCCGAAAAAGAAAGTGATTTTGGATGATTTTGGTCAGCCATTGCGCTGGGAATGGGTTGAAGAGTAGAAAGAAGTTTAAACTTACGAACTCTCACGGATGTGCTGTGGATTATCCCTAACAAAACTGATGCACTTATTGCGCCCCATCCCTTTAGCTTGATAAAGCGCGGCATCCGCAGCTCTTACCCAAGAAGAAAAATCACCGTCGCCGTCACTAAATGCAGCTACACCGACACTAATAGTACAATGCAATTTAGTTTTATGTGGGTCGGCCGGATCTTGAAACACTGCTTGCTCTATAAGTTCACGTAATCGTTCCCCCATTTGCCAAGCCATATTGTGATCTGCATCAGGTAGAATAATTGCAAATTCCTCGCCGCCATAACGGCCCAACAACTCCGTTTCCCGCAGATTTATTTGTAGATATTCCGTCAACCGCTTTAAAATATAATCTCCCATGACGTGTCCATAGGTATCGTTAATGCGCTTAAAGTGGTCAATATCGATCATGATTAGACTAAGGGAACTATGATTTCGCCTGGCACGAACAATTTCTTCTCTCGCTCTTGCCTCCCAATAACCACGGTTCAAAACTCCAGTTAAACCATCCGTTCGACTTAAGTGCTTTAATAATTCTTTTTGGGTATGCAACTGCATTGAAAGATTATAAGTGATCGAGCCGATGAATATGGGATAAAGCATCAGCATGGGAATTGACGCATAAATCAGGGTATTGCTCGTTGCTGGGTACCAATGCAAACCAAGTATCCATACACCAATACTTAAACCCGCTAAAGTACTCAAAAAGCCTTGCACAAAAAGAGTAACACCCCCGGCACCCACGATATTCATCCATAACATCATAGTGATAACACTACTGCCTAGCGGATTGAATCCCATGGCGACAACCCAAAAACCTCCCATTGCCGCATCACCCAATAAATGCAGCCGTTCAAAACGGATAGGATTAGTGCTGCTTGAAGCGATGAAATATGCGAGGTGGGGCCATACAAAACAATTATAAGCAAGCACTACCCACAATAAGGGCGATGTGTGTAGAGGCAGCAAGACAGTAGCAATAATCAAGCAAGCTAACGCCAAACCTAGCATTCGTGCAGGGTAGACTCGCTTTACAAAATTAAAACCTCTCGGTTTTATTATTGCCATATAAGTTCATCCCAAATGAAAGTATTACCATCCTACAGGTCGATCAACTTAACCTCGAATATTTTCATACGGATCACACAGATTCAAGCACAAGAAAACCAATGCCATTGTGAATTGACACTATTAGAGCAAATCTTTGCTTTTAAAATACCAAAAAGGTACTAATGCCGACAATGCCATTAATACCAATGCAACTATCCAGCCATGCTTCATATGAAGCTCCGGTGGCATTGAGTCGAAATTCATACCATAAAAACTGGCAACTACCGTGGGTGGGAGAAAGATAACCGCCGCTACCGAAAAAGTTTTAATGATCTGATTTTGTTCAATATTGATAAAACCCTGCGTAGAATCCATCAAAAAGTTAATTTTGTCGAACAAAAACGCGGTGTGTGACATAAGTGTATCCACATCACGTTTAATTTCGCGGGCAGTTTCCTGCAGTTCCGTATTTTCACGAATATGCCGCTGTAAAAATGAAATAGAACGCTGAGTATCCATTAAACATAAGCGAATTTTTCCATTGCTATCTTCAAGCTTGGCCAGCTTATCAATAGCATCTTCCAGCTCTGAATCTTCATCTTCAAGCACCAGATGACTTACGTCTTCCAGGGTACGGTGAATATCTTCCAAAGCATCGGCAAGGTTTTCAACTTTTTGCTCAAACATAGTAATTAATAGGGCTTGTGGTGACGCAACATGTACTTGACCGCGACGCGCACGCATCCGTAACAAACGGAAATCCGCTAAATCGCCTTCGCGCACGGTGATTAAGCGTTTATCTTGCAACAGAAACGCGACCGTAACCGTATTGTGGCGGCCTGCCTCACCGGCTGATAAAAATAAGGAGTGAACATGAATGCCTTCGTCATCTTGAAAATAGCGCGCCGAGAATTCAATTTCCTCCACGTCATCGGACTCAGGCAATTCTGCTCGTAAAAAAGTATTTAACGCTTCGCGCTCCTCATCGCTAGCTTCATGAGCATCAATCCATATCGCATTGGCCATAGACAGCTTAAGTAATTCTCCAGAGTTATTATTCTCTTCACTCAAATTTGAATCATCACGTACACCATCACTTACCTCTCCACGCAAGACTGTATCTTCACGCAGAGTAGTACCTTGAACTTTAAACATTCTTAGCATCAATTTCTCCTCAAGGTACGCGCAAATCGTGCGCGCCTTCTAATGGGTCTCGTCTCATTATATGTAAAGAAGTAAAGCATCGCCCAGAAAATTTAAACTCGTACAAACAAAATTACTGCAGACCAGAAATTAATGACGGCGTTTTTTTTTCGGATACAAACTCGGCTCACCTAAAGGTCGAGTTTTAAAGCGGCGATGCACCCATAAATACTGATCCGGCTGTTTGGCGATAGCCTTTTCTATAACTTGATTAATACGAGTGGCATCCGCAACATCATCTCCAGTCGGATAATTTTGCAACGCAGCTTCAATAATAAGGTGATAGCAATTGTGCTCATCTCGATAATGCGAAAAAGGCAGGACTACTGCTTTGCCGAGTTGTGCAATTCGTGCGGTGCCCACCACCGTAGCTGCTTGCACACCAAAAAATGGCGCAAATACACTGTGCTTTGCACCATAGTCTTGATCAGGCGCATACCAAACCACATTGCCATGGCGCAAATTTTTAATTAATTGACGTGTATCGCTTCGCACAATAGCGCTACCAATAAAGCTTTCTCGCGCTTTAATTAATTTATACGCCAGTAACGGGTTAGGATCTTTGCGATAGAGCAAATCGTATTTAACATGAAACGCTAAAATACGTGCGGCTGCGTCAAGAGTAGTGAAATGACACCCCACTAATAACACCCCTAAGCCCTGCGCTTGTGCAGCTTCGATGTGCTGCAAACCGGTTATGGTGTAACGTGTTTTAAATTGGTTGGCAGGCCCCCAAAGTGCAATTGATGTTTCAATAATACTTTTACCCGCCGAATGCATTATTTTATGCACCAGGGTCTTTTGCTCAAAGGGAGAAAGCTGCGGAAAACACAAAGCGATATTAATCTCGGCAATCCGCCGACGTGAACTTGCAAAATAAAAAAACAAATCGCCCAACAATCGTCCAAATGACAATGTCATGGTCACAGGCAAACAACCTAACACATAAAAAAAGCCCAGACCCAGCCATGTGAACCAATAGCGCAATCCATAAAAAGAGGAATGAAATTCGGGAGGGCTATGCTTATCCACCAAGAGTCCTGCATTTACTTAAGCGATTAAAGTGAGTACATCAGGTAAAAACTAAAAAAAATTTCAAGCATTTGTTAAGGTAAACTACACTTTTAATCAAATCGTTTTCGCGGCGAACCTTGCATGAATATTCATCAGCTGTCAGCTAGTATTGACACCAAGCTCTTGCAACTTGAACAGCAATTAATCCAATTGCAACAGCAACTGAAACAAAATACCGGCGATAACACGCAGCTAACGCAAGACATAGCAGCACTCGAAACGCTTAAATCTAAACTCAAAAAATCGCGTGATATTGCGTGGCGCGCACATGAACTGCAACACGATAACGACAATAAACTTCGACAAAAACGCATGATTGGGATTGGTTTATGTGTATTTTGTGGCCTTGGATTACTGGCAATCGCCGCACTTGTATTACTTCGATAAGAAGTTTGTTGAACTAGATATCAACTCATTCAAGAAGACAATATGCAAGCTCTGCTACTGACTCAAAAAAACAGAAAAGCCAGTATCCTGGCTTTTAATTGCCGCACATTTTAACTTGAAGCTTCTACCGCAGTATCAATTAAGGGTTTAAGCTCACCTTTCGTATGCATTTCAGTGACTATATCGCAACCACCAATTAACTCACCATTAACCCAAAGCTGAGGAAATGTTGGCCAGTTTGCATATTTTGGTAATTCTGCACGAATTTCAGGGTTACTAAGAATATCTACATACGCAAAGCGATGGCCACAGGCCATAAGCGCTTGCACTGTACGCGCAGAAAACCCGCATTGCGGTGCATTAGGTGAACCCTTCATAAATAAAATGACTTTATTTTCAGAAATTTGTTGCTTGATAGTATCTAAAACGTCCATAAATTGACCTCTGAAACAGTTAAGAATAAAAATACAAACCAAGACACCGCACCAACCGTAAAACCTAGCAGTGTACTCAAGTATTACTATTCTAACCCACTTCTATCGTAATCAGCACTAACGTCAATCTCGACATCCCAACATCCAATGCGCCAGCGCGAATGGGCAGAGGGCTCCACCAGATATTTAATGAGGGTGACTGATTAAAAAGCCATTGGTTTAATAGCGCACACAACGCGATAAAGTTTTATGGTATAAAAAAGATTAAAATTTATGGGGGAATCTTATGTATTACGTCGACGGTTACGTTCTTGCAGTACCAACAGAAAACAAAGAAGCCTACAAAAAAATGGCCTTAGAGGTATCGGCAGCGTTCAAAGAAAATGGCGCGATTAAAGTAGTTGAATGCTGGGGAGATGATGTGCCGGAGGGAAAACTCACTTCGTTCCCAATGGCGGTTAAATGCGAACCGAACGAAACCGTGGTATTTTCCTGGATAATTTGGCCAACCCGCGAAATGCGAAATCAAGGCATGGAAAAAGCCATGGCCGATCCTCGCATGCAACCAGGCACAACACCAAAACTTTTCGATGGAAAACGCATGATATTCGGCGGCTTCGAAATGATGGTAGATGCATAATTCACTAGTTACACGACAAACAAAGTTATCGAGTGAAAATCAGAAACAAGTGGTCTTCGCATCTTAGTGATGATTGTCACCGAGAACTGTTTGATGGTTACGAGGGCAAACAACTCGTATTTTTTATTCTCGCCAAGATCTACGCCTCGCGATTATCAGCATCCAGCTTACCTAACGCAATGTCTTAACGCGACATTTTAGCAAGCAACTGATAACACAGACGAAATGCATACAACTTACGCTTCCCCATTTCCTCCAAATCCATCAGCTCCTAGGTTGGGGTAATTTACGCACCCCAACATGTTTGGTTCAAGACCGGCACAAAATCTGTCGATGAAATAATACAATGCCTATTTGCCCTGCAAGATATATAAAGTTTTTTGTGCGTTCAAAATATCTATTTTTGTTTTTAAATTCTTAATAATTTATGCGCCAAAAATGTAGGTAATATTTTTGTGATGCGATCATGACTTTTTTATTCTGTATACATTTAATTGATGGCATGCTTTTTGAAGCTAACTATATAGATCGTGAGTATTTCTGTAGCGAAAGTGTAATAAAACGTTGTTAGGCTTCATAGTGGTGCAATTTAAACATTTTATTGCACAATTAATTTTCAATTTATTATATAGGTGATCTTATGCTTACTATTATCAACGACATTGTCTCTAATAAAATTGAAAGAATTTTCATTTATTTAGTGGATGTGGTGGTGGCTATATCCGTAATTACCATGGCGGCTATTGCTGTTTATCAAGTCAATATGGGAATGATTTAACTTATATAAAACTGGGTTTTGTGTAATGCTAACTTTTGTTTAAAGATAACTTTCATAATGAAAGCTCACCCAGGTTACAAATTCAAATTAATTTTAAAGAGATTTTTTTATTCACGTAAAGACTTACGCCTCGCGAGTATCAGTGTCCTGCTTTCCCAGCGCAATATCTTCCCGCGCCATTTTTGCGAGCAACTGATAACGCGCGCGAAATGCATCCAATTGATGCTCCTCCATTTCCTCCAAATCCATTAGCGCATTATGAGCGCCTTGAGTAGAGCGAATTAATTCATCCAGCTTTACATGAATAGCTTCTGTATCACGATTTTGTGTGCTTTGAATGAGGAATACCATAAGAAAAGTGACGATGGTGGTGGCAGTATTAATCACTAACTGCCAGGTATCACTAAAATGAAATAAAGGACCAGTAATAATCCACACTAGAATGGTGCCTACAGCCAACGCAAACACAATAGGTCGCCCGCAAAAGCGCGATATGTTTTTTGCAAAATCGGAATACCAGTTAACTGTTTTCATTTTATCTCTCTCTAGACTGGTAATGAATTTCAAACGGTGGTTTAGCAAAACAATAATTTATTGCAGCAATATAACACTCGCGACAGCTTAATAATGCACTATTGAAAATAACTCTTCAATCGCCACTGAGTACGACGTTTTTTCCTTCCTTCGATAAATAAAAATTCATACAATAAACACGAAAATAACCCTATTATTTTTGCTCTTGCTGCGCTAATTTTCGTTTAGTTAGCGCTGTAGCCTCATGCTCTAACGGATTTTCTGGCCACGGGTGACGAGGATATTTTCCTCGCACGTCTTTACGAACATCAGGATAGCCCTGCTGCCAGAAAGTCTGCAAATTTGCGGTGATGGCTAAAGGACTACCGTTAGGTGCAAGCAAATGAATTTTTAAAGGCAACTTACCATTGGCTAATTCTAATTTTTCACAGCCAAAAAACTCCTGCAACTTGGCTGATACTTGCGGCAGGCCCTCTGAGGAAAACTCCACAGTAATGCTGCGACCGCTCGGCAACTGAATTTTTTCTGGCAAAAACTGATCAGTTTTCTGACAATTTTCGTATCCCAAATAGAACGCTAACGCGGTATCCCAAGGCAATTTTTCAAGCTGTGTTTGTGCGCTTAAAAAAGGTTGTAACCATTTGTCCAATGACGTTATTAATCCTGCTTCGCTTAGGTCAGGAAAGCTTGCCAAGCCTTGAGACGTCACTAACCGTGCTCTGTGCAGCAAACGCGTTGCAGCCCCACTCCAAGGTAAAACAGCAAAACCTTTTTCAACAATCAGTTCATGTATATGAACCAATAATGTGGCTGCTATTTTTTCTGTTGCTACTAAAATTATTTGTTCATCAATAATCACACCACCCATTCGCCAAATAGTTTGTGTATACCAACCATTATTTTTATGAACAAGCTGTGTTTGCGCCTGACTTAACAACCGTTGCTGTTCTTTGGATAATGCCAGCGCTAGTCCTATACCCTCATGACCTTTTGGTTTTGGATTGATTATGGGGAACACTGCCCACGCAGAATTTAATTTATCGTGCGCAACCACGCTAATCCCTGAATTTAAACGATACCGCCCTGACTCTTGCATGAAACCAATACGATCACTAAAAGCTTTGGCAATTAATAATGTATTTATATTTTCGGTTTTATCAATGTGTAGCTTCAAATTTCCTAACCAGCGCTTTTGTTGCTGCTGCCATTGGCGATTACGTTTTAATTCTTGCGCGGCATTTTCTAATAACTCATCAAAACTATCTTCGCTATTAAGCTCAAAATGTAATGCCAGCGCTATTAGCAATGTAACTTCAGAAATTTTCTGCTGATGAAACAAAAGTAAAGCGGCAATGCGCGGATGTGTTCCGAGCGAGCTTACCAATTCTCCTGTGTCAGTAATTTTTAACTGCACATCCAACAAATTCATTTGCTGTAATTGTTGTTGCGCAAAACCAAGCGCCATGACATTCGGCGCTTCTAACCAAGGTAAACTTTGTGCAGGACTGCCCCAATGGGCAAGTCGCAACGCCAAGGGCAAATAATCAGTGGCACGAATTTCTGGCAAATTTGCAGCAGCCAGTGGTTGGTCTTGCGACCACAAACGAATACAGTGTCCCGCTTGCACGCGCCCTGCACGACCGCGACGTTGATCTGCACTGGCTTGGCTTATACGTGAAGTACGCAAACGCGTTATACCCGTCCGCTGCTCATAATCAGCGCGGCGAACTAAACCGGAATCAATCACTAAAGTTACATCAGGAATTGTTAACGACGTTTCTGCAATATTGGTTGCGAGAATAATACGAGCACCTTGCGCAGGGTTCAGTGCATTTTTTTGTTCAGTAGCGGGTACACGGCTGTGTAAACGATAAATAGAATGTTCTGAATAACATTGTGAAATGGCTTGTGCGCATTTCTCAATATCATACCAACCGGGCAAAAAAACCAGAGTGGTGGAATTTTTCCATGTGGGATGCGAACTCAAAGCTCGCAACAAATGATCCTCTAGTTTTTCAGGATACGGTGCATTAGTTTTTGCAGGTAAAAATGTGGTAGTGACAGGAAAACATTTCCCCGGTGTAAATAAACGCTGCGCAATTTTTTGTTGCAACGCAGGATCTGGTGTTGCGCTCATCAGCACCAGTTGCAAATCATCCCGCAGAATTTGCACTTCTTGTAACCAGGCCCATGCAGTGTCTTGATTAACAGAACGCTCGTGAATTTCATCAAGCATCACACAAGCAACACTATCCAAAGTAGGGGTTTTTAATAAGTGTTGTAGCAAAACTCCTGGTGTCATTAATAACAAACGTGTTTTGTCGCTACTGCAATTGTCGTAAGGTACCTGGTAGCCAACTGTTTGCCCAAGCTCATCACCATTCAACTCCGCCAAACGCTGTGCCAAGGCTTGCACTGCTAACACACGCGGCTGAACTAACCATACCATTTTGTCGGCAGAGGTTACTTCTAAAACCCACAAAGGTGCAAGAGTAGATTTACCCGCGCCAGGCTCTGCCTCCAACAATAAATTACCGCGAGTTAAAGCTTGTAAAAATTCAGCCTGTAAAATACTGAGAGGATATTCAGGTAATTTTTTCATATAAAGCTCTCAGTACAATTGCAACTATTTTACGGCCCTCGCAGTTTACGCTAAATGAACTTTCAGGGTGCGGTAACGCACTGTTTTATTCATCATCTAGCCGCTAAGATCGCTTAAAATTGATAATTGGATTGCAAAGTAGAACTCTGCGTATTTCCAAACTATTAAATTATTGTATCAACCACATGAATTACGCGAGGAAATTATGCGCTGGAAAGGCGGACGACAAAGTAATAATGTTGAAGATTTACGCGGCTCACCTGGCGCTTCCGCAATGGGTATTGGCGGGCTATCGGTAATATTCCGGATATTGCCATTCCTCTTACGGACAAAAATTGGCAGAATTTTATTACTGGTTGGAGTCGTAGGATATTTTGGTGCACGCATGCTGGGAATTGATCTCTTACAAGTGTTCACTCAACCCTCTCATTCGGATGCTGAAACGCAAAATGCGATGCAGCAACCCAACGCCCAGGATCAGGAATTGGCAAATTTTGTGTCGGTTGTTTTAGCTGATACTGAAGATACATGGAGAGTTATTTTTAAAAATATGGGGAGCGAATATAACGAACCAGTTCTGGTTTTATTTCGCAATAGCGTTAACTCTGCATGTGGCTTTGCACAAGCAGCAATGGGGCCTTTTTATTGCCCAGGCGACCAAAAATTATATATCGACTTATCATTTTATGAAGCTATGAAAAATAAACTCGGTGCCCCTGGTGATTTTGCACAAGCCTATGTTTTTGCTCACGAAGTTGGGCACCATGTCCAAACATTATTAGGAATTTCAGCCAAACTTAGCCAAGCACAGAGTAACGCATCGCAAGTAGAGGCAAATCGTTTGTCGGTGAAGTTTGAACTACAAGCGGATTGCTTTGCCGGTATCTGGGGACACTTTACCAATAAAGAACGAGCCACATTGGAATCAGGTGACGTAGAAGAAGCGATTAATGCTGCCTCAGCGATAGGTGATGATAAATTACAAGAGCACTCTCGCGGAACAGTGCGGCCGGAGAGTTTTACACACGGCTCATCGAAACAGCGAGTTGAATGGTTTAAGCGTGGTTTCGAAACAGGCCGTATCGAAGATTGTAATACGTTTAAAAACTAAAATAGACTAACGTACTGCTCACCTAAAAAGATTTTTACAAAATATAACTAAAATCTAAACTGACAACGAGCATGAAGAATGCCGCTGTCAGTTTAGGTTGAGCTTTTTCAGCTACTTGATATCAGTTTAATAAACCGTATACACCTAATGAATATGCGCGACGAGTTCTTTCTCCGTCCATGGATGAAGTGTTAATTACATCACCCAGCTTTAAATCATCTGATTGATAGCGTGTAATGCCCGTACCTTCGTCATAGCTTACTTGGACGCCTTCAGCTAAATAGTAACCCACTAAATCACCTTGCTCTACACCAACACTAACAGGAAAATTAACTCGAACAGCGCCCGTTTGCGTTGCCAACATTGGTTTGCTATCCCAGATAACGACTAAATTCTTTTCAACTTTTCGTAATACTTTTACGCTAAATTTTCCTGGCTTAACGAAATATGCCCCTACTCCCGTTAGAGTTCCAGCCTTGGGGATAACATTTGCTAAATCGACAACACAAAGCGGTTTATCGTTTGTCTTAGCTCTTGCTACTAACTCACCACCGATATAATCGAGCAGCCCCCCTTTTACTAGAAAATCCTTATAGGCATCAATTTGCTTTTGTACAAATGAACGAACCTGCCCACGCAATTCAGAAGACTCCTGCACGCGGGAGGTTTTTTCAACGCCTAACACAGTATTTACTCGGGCTTTTTCAGCTAAATCTTTGCGCAGTTCAGCTTCTTGGGCCTCCAATTTGACGATATCACTTTTTGCCGCAATTAAATCAGCGTTAAGCTGATTCATTTTTTTAACGTCTGGCGACGTTTCACAGGCGCTTAGCGCTACCACACCAAACAACATTATGCTATTAACTAATTTCATGAAGACTCTCCTAAAGTGAATTTAATTTCAGGTAGAAAATTTACAGCTGCTATAAAAATATTTGTTAATACTGAGACCTTTGCACGATTACTGCGCTCGACATTACTGCTTTAAAAATTGCTAAAAAATGCTCATTTACCTCGTGTAAACTCCACTTTTTTAGCAATCTTTGCCCGGTACTATCATCGCTCGCTACATCGTGCAAAGGTCTCATACTATTTTTTGACACTAAATTTAGTTGAAATTAAAGGCTCTTGTTTAAACAATAAATCAATATGGTAGCCACCATCCGCAAAGCCTGCGACCGGCTGCTCAATGCGAAAAAATTTGGAACCACTCGCGCCATTTATTATTACGGGTACTTGAGCGATTTCCAAACTGCGCGAGCCATCGTAAAGAATTGCCTGCAACACAGAAACGTCATCTTTAAAATTACGATATTCAAAACCTATATAAATAATTCGTTCCGCAGCGATGGATGATTCCTGCTGTGTTAATTGACTCACTTCATTACTCGTTACTAACAACCGCGACACTGCGGGCATTTTGTCTGAAATAGCCCCTTCAAGATCAATAGATAACCCGAGCAACGCTTTACTTTGTGGAAAGTTCTCGCGTGCGTTAACTAATTGTGCCGAGGCATCGTTAAATTTCTCTTCGCTTATCAATTGTTTAATTTTTTTTACGACTGCGTTTTCAACTGCACTAACGCCCTCACGCGCCGCAGAATGTTGAGGATTTTTGGCCAGTAATTCACGATAGGTTTTTAGCGCGTTGCCGTCAGCAGGACCAATAAGTTTTCCTTCAGCTTGCTGCGCCTTTGCTGCGCTCAGTAGATCTTGTTCAATATTTTTTTGTTTTTGCTGCTTTTGTTTTAATTGATCCAACTCTTTTTGTTTCTGTTGTTTCTGTAGCTCCTGCTGCTGTTCCTGCTCTTGCATTGCAACTTTTTGCGATTCTTCCTTAGCGATGTTGGCCAAATTCAGAGTTGTTAACGCATCCTGCAACGCTGCAATTTTTTCATCCTCAACAAATACAACTTGGGCGGAGGCCGCATACTCTTGCGCTTTATCCATAGCGTTTTCTCGTTGCGCATCTCTAATTAAATTGGCATAAAAGCTTTGCAGCTCATCCAACCCGGCTTGTGCCACTTGCCGCTCGCTATTATTTTTACTGCCCAGCCCCTGACGATAAATAGTTGCAAGTTCGGGGGCCAACTTCCAGTCCTGGTTTATTGATTCACGCAAGACTTTTGTTTGTTCAATAAATGTTTGCTGAGCAGGAATCGATTGCGTAGATATACTTTGTGCTGCGGGCATTAATTGCTCTGACTCAAGTTCCGGCTTAGAAGTTATTGATGCTTCAGGCTGAACTATCGAATCAACGGATGCCGACGTTTCAACATTTTTAGACTTATCAGCACCTGGCACTGCGATATTGGCGGCAGAAAAATTATGGAGAACTTGTTTTATATCATTCTGGAAAGAATACCCAATTGCCCCCATAGCAAGTAGCAAAACTAATACAAACCAACCACCACTTTTGCTTGCTTTTTTGGGCACCTGAGACGAGTGGTGAACGATGCGATCTTCCGAACGTGCCACCAAAGTATTGTGGGGAATAAACTCAGTCGTATTAGACCCTCTTCCCTTTCGTTCATTACTTTTTACTGGCTTAGACAGTACTTTGCTATCTGTGCCTGCCTCTGCTAATTCTCGTAAACCAGCTTCACTGACCGCAGATAATACATGCGCAGGAATAGCATCTAATGCAGCAATAAATTCAGCGCCCGTTTGGTAACGTCGCTCTGGATTTTTTGCCATAGCTTTATCGATGATTGGCTGAAAAGCTTCTAAATAGGGTGGCATGCACGGAATATCTTCGCTGATATGCATTATGCCAACAACAACAGCAGATTCCCCATCGTAGGGCACGCGGCCAGTGATCATTAAAAACAGTACCACACCTAAACTGTAAAGGTCAGCACGGGTATCCACTGCTAATCCTTTGGCCTGTTCAGGGCTCATATAATGCGGTGTACCTATAGCAGTGCCAACTTGGGTCATTCCTGAAACAGTATCCGAGGGGCGTGCGATGCCAAAATCCATCAGCACAGCGCGGCCATCCTCGTCATGCAACATAATATTTTCTGGTTTTACATCGCGATGCACGTAACCTTTTTTACCCGCAAAATCCAGTGCTCGCGCGATTTCCTTAACAACTCGCAGGCGATCAAGCAAACTTAAATCTACATATTTCTGAGTTAGCTCTTTACCCGGAATATACTCCATGGATAAAAAGTGGTATCCATTGTGAATACCAACGTCATATACGCTCACAATATTAGGATGAACCAAACGACTAACAATTTTCGCCTCGCGTAAAAAACGTTCACCAAAACTCGCATCAGTTAACAAATCAGGGGACATTACTTTAAGCGCCACATCGCGCTCAAAACTTTCCTGTATTGCGAGATAAACCGTCGCCATACCCCCTTTGCCGAGGGTGCTTTTAATTTTATATCCCGGTAACTCAATCTGCATTTATGTCTATACCATTTTTTTGGTCAACGTCGGGGCTATTCCTGTAGCGAATATTTATTATAACAATAGTAGGTATGCTTCTCGGGTGTGCTAAAGATTAACTCTTCACTCTCGGCAGCTAAACATCAGCGTAAGAGTATTTCTATTTATTAAGATACTCGCCAAAAGTTGACGGGCGGTAGCTCACATTTAATATAGCAGGATTTATGACTTGTCGATCAAATAGCTTCTATACGCCAAAACGTCGTAGTGAGACATCAAGAAGTTGTACCTTCATCTATAGGGGGTTTTATAGATATATAAACGACTGCTCAATAGTGACGTAGTTCACATTAGATGGCAGAGCTTTTTAAGTGACAGAGCTTTAGTCGACTATTTACTTCTACAGAATTGGTCCACACGCTTATCCGATCACACCATGTCGGAACGAAGTGTAGTATTTTTTAAATTCCCGCTTTCATCCAACTAATGTTTCTAACGACGAATATTATTTAACAACGATTATTATCTAAACAAAGTGCCGCAAACATCGACGACTACTGACTCAATTTAAGTAGCTCTTTGGTGCAGCTTTTTAATCAATGCTTATTTTTGCCATATTGAGAAACATTATGTCGTCAAAATTTTCAAAAAAATATGTGTTAATTTTAAAATTAAATATTAACAAAATCAGAAACCATTCCGAACAAAAAAATAAAATTTTTCACCTTTATTATAATTCTATATGTACAATACCACCGCAAGCATGAATAACTGAGCGCTACGGCATCGTATAAGCAGAAAATTCACGCGCATTGATTAATTATTTATAAAAAAAATAAACACTAATGAAATACATTATTGATATACAAACTTTGGCAGGGGAAAGATTAATAACTTTTCTCGTACAGTATTGCCATAATTCATTAGCACTTAAAAGCATTTTGAAAGATTTGCGATTATAGAGGTTTATTATGTTTTTTATAAATGAAAACTCACAAAGACAACACACACAGCAACTCATCAAACACCTTAAATCAACGCTTTATGTACTCCTAACCCTCCAAATACTTTTTATCACACCCACGTATGCTATTGCCAACAGCAATGACAAAAAAGCGATGAAATTCGAACACTATCGCGAACTTAAAAATCTCTTTAAACAGCAAAAAATTTTAATTTCTCCGAAAACAAACAAACCCATTACTGATAAAACAATACGCATTATCATTGAAGCAGATAAAGCAGCTTTACTCTCCCCCTCTTCAGGTCATAGCAATCCTAATATGCATGATTTAGAAACAGAAGCACATTCACAGGGAATAAAAATTCATCGAAAGTTAGAACGATTTAATTTACTCGCGCTGAATGTTACTGAAAATCAGCTAGATAAACTTGTTAACAATGATAAGGTTTTGCTGCTTAGCGAAGACAGAATTCTCGAACCGGTGTTAGAGGTTTCTGTACCGCATATTGGCGGAGATATTTTACATAATGCCGGCTTTACCGGAGAAGGCCAAGCAGTAGCTATTCTCGACACTGGCGTAGACGAATTCCATCCATTTTTTGGAAACCGTATAGTAGAAGAGGCTTGTTTTTCATCAGGGGATGAACAAGATTTTTTTACTCTCTGCCCTAATAAATTAAACACGCAAATAGGCAAAGGTGCCGGTCGTGACTGCTCCGCTGCGACAGGCGTAAGTTCATGTATTCACGGCACGCATGTAGCCGGAATAGCCGCTGGCGGAAATTCTACAATGGCGGGAACAGCGCCTAGTGCTTCAATAATTTCAGTTCAGGTATTTACTCTCAACCCAGCCACTGGCCGCATTAGTGCTTTCACTTCCGACATAATTGCAGCCTTCGAATGGCTAATTCACGATTCCCAAACCACTAACCTCGCAGCGATAAATCTTAGTTTGGGTAGTGGCGCGTTTAGCGATACGTGTGATGACGATGTGCCAGCCCTGACATCTGCAATTCAAACCTTGCGTGAACGCGGCGTTGCAACGGTTATTGCCAGTGGCAACAGTGCAAAAGTGGATGCGGTTTCATGGCCTAGCTGTATTTCATCAGCGGTTACAGTAGGTGCGAGCTTGCGCGATCAAGACATTATTGCAAGCTTCACTAATTTATCCCCGATAGTTGATTTGATTGCACCTGGAGACGATATTTTATCATCAATACCCGGTGGAACTTTTACCATACTATCAGGAACCTCAATGGCAACACCTCACATCACTGGTGCTTTTGCAGCGTTTAAATCTTTACAGACCGATTCAAGCATTGATCTTTTAGAACAAACATTTAAACAAACAGGAGTAATGCTTCGCTCAACTACTGGTATTAATTTGCCGCGAATAGATATGGCCGCAGCCTATGAACAATTAAAAGCAGATGCAGGCTATGGTAATAATAATTGCTCGACAGCAATACCTGGTGACATCGAAGCTACGGTAGGTGCACTTGATAACGGTAGCGAAAAAAGTTGGTCCGTTTTTGCACCGCAGGGCGGTTTATTTCGGGTGCGCGTGAGCAGTGCAGCGAGCTCTGGTGGCCATGTCATTCAAGTTACACTAAACGGTAATAATGTTGTTTTGTCAGTCGGCGCCGGAGGCACAACCTTGGCAGATTTTGCGAATGTAAACGCAGGCCCAAACACCTTTAAAATCTCAGCGTTATCCGAGGGCGTAATACTTGGCCGTGTTTGGATAGAGCAATTAGCCGGTAATAATACTACTTCGACGGATAGCTGTAGTGTTATATCTCCTCCTACACCGACTCCTCCTGCACCGACCCCTCCTCCCGCGCCCAACACAGAAGTGATAGGCAAAAATATAGGTGCAATCTTAAAAGGTACTGAGAAAGTTTGGCAGTTATCTACTGAGAGCCCAAGCAATATACGTATTTCTATCTCCAGCACTAGCCCCGAGGCAAGCCGTCGAATTTTGGTGACGCTCGATAATGTTGGGGTAGATATTTCTGTGGATTCGAATGCTACAGTTCCGATAGATTTCCCTAACCTAGCGGTAGGCTCACATCGGCTAGCCATTAAAGCAATTAATGACAACGTTATAATTGGAGAAATTACAGCGTCAAATTTCTAACCGCTCTTTAATTTAAAAGAAGTTGATCGCCGCGGGATTTCAATGCTCTATGGACGATCAACTTCCCTTCCTCGTACAAAGATCTCCATAAAAAAATGAAAAGCGCGCCATACATCAAAAAACATCACCTATAATAAATTTAGTTTGTCTCATCCTGTCCAAAAAATAGCTTAAATCTAGCAGAATCAATATGTGCCATCGCTGTGCATGCATTTTATTCATGTTCTTTTTACTGTGCAGCCACATCAGGATGGTTGCAGCAGATGACATGTCCACCCCCGAATTGACGCCAAGCGCTTACATAAACAGTTCTGCAACACCAAAGTCTTCTAATGTCACCGCGTCTGACACATCTACAATGATTGTTAAGTACTATCAACCAGAAACAGATATATCAACGCTTGCTTATCAAATTGAAATGATTTACGAAGCATTTGAAATAACACGCCCTGAATTTGGCAATTACCAACTCAAACCCTATGGCTTGGCACGAAGCTCAGAGCGTCAAGCAGCATTAATCAATGAAGGGAAACTTCTTAATTTACTCACCGCTTCGCCAGGTACAGCCATTGCAAAAGTAGACGTGATTCCGGTAAAAGTCGACATATTACGAGGGCTATTGGGCTACCGCATCTGCTTAATTAATGCGCGCACCCCCCCCAACCTAACGCAAACCGTTGACGCTGCCACACTTACCCACGTTCGAATCGGACAAGGGCTGGACTGGACTGATTTTGATATATATAAATACAATGATATAGAGCCGATACAAGGACCCAATTTGGAAAGTCTATACCCTATGTTGGGCTTCAACCGTTTTGACTGCATTGCATTAGGAGTTAATGAGGTAACGTTCAAATACAATGAACAAAAAAAGCAATTTCCTTTTCTTGCAATAGAACCTAGCCTCCTGATTTACTATGAATTCCCTATCTACTTTTATGTGAGTAAGAAATTTCCTCTGCTCGCCAAACGTTTACAATTGGGGCTCAATAAATTACAAGAGAGCGGACGCTTTGATGAACTATTTAATCAATACCATGCGCAAAATTTGTCGTCGTTACAATTAAGTTCACGTAGAGTGATCTGCCTAAAATCCCCTTATTTACATAACAAAGATCAATGCACAACAGCAATTCAACTCCCTACTGACATGTAATGTGAAGGCTGCCTGTTTGTAGTGTCAACTTCTGCTGCGCGTCCTAGTAAGCTGACAACGACCTCTTAATTTAGAGCTTACCTCTCCCCAACTCCATAAATAATTCTGTCTTTCTCACTTTACGCGACTAAATCCTGATTCCAAAAAATAATAAAATCATGTATTTATAAATTGTCCCACTCAAAAAAAAACGAGTTAAAAAGTGCTACTGCAGTGTCAATCGCCAATGCTGTGCATTGGGACGACACATGATTATTACTTTGTTTAAATGAAAGGGCTAGATACAAATAATCAATAACCAATAATCATAAAAGAGGTTCCCAACATGCATAATCACATGCGTACGCGCCCGCATAAAATTTTAACTTGTATTATTTCGCCCGTTTTACTGACGGCATCGCTATTGCTACAAACAAGTGTGCAGGCAGGCGAAATTACCGCTGGAGCTGGCAGCATAACGAACGAAAAGCCGAGCCATCGCTGGCAAGCGGCAACTGCTGAAGGATATGACCAAACAGTTTCAGAAGGTCAACCATGGGGTATTTTTACACCCCGTAAAAACCAAAGTCCATTTGTTACTGAACACTTTAAAAATACTGGAAAACCGACACCGACGCATGAATTTTGGTCTTCTGCAGTATGGAAGTTCGCCGTAAAAAACCTGATTCGCAATAGCACTGGCGGTGTTATTGAAACAAATACCGATTCAGTACCCTATTCGCATTGGATGACAAATTCGCCCTTTACGATGAAATTTACCAATCGTGGAGTCAATTTGACTTATGCTCAGCAGCCTCTGCTAGTGCCTTATCGCTATGAAGATCCGAATTCAGACAAACGTGTTTTACCCTCAACGACTTCTCCACAGTTCACCGCCTACACCTACCC
>JANPKH010000400.1:0-7540 GCA_031425935.1 Gammaproteobacteria bacterium
TGCGCCGTTCGCTTAGTCGGTACATCAATCAGTTTTACAATTCGGTCAGGTTACATTCCGGATTGGATTATGTTTCCCCGATGGAATATGAGCAGCGGTTTGCATAATGAAACGGGTGTCCATTTTATCGGGGGAGGATCATATCACCTGAACCGAGGTAAGGTTATGCAATTCAGCCAAGTCTGGTTTTGTAGCGGGCAAATCATTAAAACTATAAATTATTTTATCTCCGCGCCAAATCTGCAGATGATACTGCGATACAAAAAAAATCGATTGTCTATTGAGATTTTTCTGCAATCTATCATTCTCTTCTGCATAGCGACTTATAGCTTCATCGTTGGAAATCGCTTTCAGAACTAGCAATTGTTGTTGTGCAGTCGATTCCAAATGAATACCTTCAAAACGTGCAGGTATTTTTTTTAATTCATAAATCATTAAAAACAATACTATGCACCAAAGTGCAAAGCTTAATGTCAACACACTGAACATTAGCCGTTTAAACAAAGATGGTTTGGTAAACATGAGATGCCTGTATTTTTATATTAAAATTAGACTTTTTCCGCCAAATACCCAATACCGCGCACTGTACGTATATATCCTTCTCCAATCTTTTTTCTGAGATTTGACATATGCACATCCAGTGATTGCGCGTCGCTTTGCGCGAGTGCATGGGTCTCAAGCTCATGGCGGGTCAGAACACGATCGGAATGACTAACCAACATTTTTAACAATAAAAATTCCGTCTTGGAAAGTGGCAACTCATTTCCATTTCGTACTACGCGCATGCGCTGCATATCTAAGTACAAATCTTTTATGCTACAAGAAAACTCATCGCTTGATCCTAATGCGCCTCTAACTTGCGCTTTGATCCGAGCGATTAATTCACGTATTTCGAAAGGTTTTACTAAATAGTCATCAGCGCCGATATTCAACCCGTGCAATTTATCTTCGAGGCTATCGCGAGCGGTAATAATGACAACTGGTAAACGCTCACCGCTTTTTCGACACTCCTGCAAGAAATCAAAACCGCTGCCATCAGGCAGAGCCAAATCCAAAACCATTGCATCAAATGTATGTTGTTGTAGTTGTCTTCTGGTATCGCTAATCCTACGCGTCCATATCACGTATAGCCCGGCATTCTGTAACGCCAGTAACAGCGCTTGTCCCAACTCCAAATCATCTTCAATCAAACAGATTTTCATAGCTTTTAATCTTAGGGTGTAAAAGTCGTATCAGGCTGCGTATTGATGGCTGAAAGGTTAACGCAACAATCTGGTTTCCGCACCTGGCTCCCTTTAGCTTATCTTAAGATAAGCTTTAAGTTTTCTTTAGTAATGGTTACGTTCGGCCAGGCATCCCATAGTTATACGATGGCCTGATAACTGGCCTGTCAGACACAGCAATCTTTATTATGGTGGATTTTTCATCTTCCATTTTACTGCATGAAGTGTTTTATTTTTTAAAGTATTCAGCGGAGTGCGAGATAATATTGATTTGGTTAATTAAAGCCAGCGGCTTTTATTGGGGGCTATCGAAGCAGTAAAATTGGCTGGGGGAAAAAGGAATAGTAAATTTTAATATAACCTCGGTATACGAGAATATTTTTTCAAATCAGTTTGATGCAAAACCGTACTCCCAATCATAGGGAACTCCTGTTTCACCGAGTACGAATTTTACTAAATGAGGAAACGCTTTTTCTGCGCGCACATCGTTTGCAAGAATCACCACACACTTTTTACCTTTTTTAATACAGACCCATGTATTAGCGGTCGTATCATTATGGCCCCCTTTGTAAAAACCTTGTCCTTGTGGCCCATCGAATACAACAACACCCAACCCAGCGTGCAAATTATTTTTCTGCTGTTGAGTAGGGAGCTCTGACATTAAAGTAGGAAATTGTCGCTTGGTAGTAATGCGAAGTTGCGGGCCAAGCATCTCAGACCGCGCAGAAGTACTAAGACCTTTTCCGCTTACGACAGCAGCAGCAAATTTTGAAAAATCGGCTATGGTCGTATCCATTGAACCAGCTGCTCTCACCTTGGAGCGCTCATCATGTTCCTCCACGTGGCCATCCTCGGCCCACCCATCTGCAAGGTTGCCTTTGAAATCATCGCGCCAGATGAGGCTAGTGCGGGTCATGCCTAAAGGTTTAAATATTAAGTTTTGCGTGAGTTCATTGACATCCAACTTTAAGCCTTTCTCTATTGCAAATTGCAAAAGTAGAATTCCATCCCCTGAATAAGCGTAGCGACTACCGGGCTCAAAATGAATATGAAGTTTATTATCGGGCTCTAAAAATGCAAAGTTTGCAAACCCCGTCGAGTGCGTCAACGTCATGCGCGGTGTAATTTTTTTCCACCGGTCATCATTCGCTAAATCAGACCACGCAGTGTATTTTGGCTCCGTCGGATATTCCGGCAAGGGCTTATCAAGATAAGACGCAATCGGCCGATCAAGATCCAGTTTTTTCTGATCCATTAATTGCATCACCGCATACGAAAACACAGATTTAGTTAAAGATGCGCCATACATAATCGTATCGGTCTGCAATGCATCGCCATTTTCATTGCGAACACCGTAAGCCTTCACGAAAGTTACACGACCCTTATCCACAATCCCTAACGCAAGGCCCTTAGTATTTGTTTGCGCCATAAGCTTGTGAACTTCAGCGTCCAGCGTTTTTTCTGAGGGAGCTTTTGCGTTTGCGAGACCTGATAGAAGTAGACCAGTGAAAAATATTGTAGCTGCCTGTGACATGTTGATTCCTACATAGATTAGTAAATTATCCCGCCGCTCGAAATACTAAAAATTTATTTTTTACGCTCATATTTGTAAGGAAAATGCAACAATTCCGAGGTTGAGTTAGGCAAATACGGGAATAGAGCAGTGCCGGCTTTTAACTAACGCAGACATTCTTTTATTTTATTCTCAGCCCAATTATTCGATTATCCTAATTATTCCATGACCCCAATAACTCTGAAATAAAACTTAACCAAATTATTTGATAACTTGGATTATTTTTATACAAGATGGCGTCAAAATTAATTTTCTATTGCAACTGTGATTCTCCCTAGTGAAAAAATTCCATGGAATTAATATATTACTTCTGCAACATATCAAAATAAAATTTTTCGAATGCAAGAAAATTTACAAATATTGATATATCTGTTTGCTAATCGACTATTTAAATGATAAGTTGCTCACACATCGTGTAAATGATGTCTTCATTCATCGGAATGGCTTGCATTTTACAACCACATGCTTTTTTTGAATGTGATGACTCTATAAGTATTTCCTCTAATAATAATTTCAAACTCCTAAAATTTTGCAGCGATAGCTTCAGCAATGAATTTTTCATAGCTGATTGGGGCTTTGCTATGCGCGAAAAATGACGAGTGAAGATTTAGCTGCTTAAGAAGTTGCAAACTGTTCCAGTGGTTAACACAAAACTTCATTAATCTAGGGGGATGAAAAATGAAAAAGGTATTGTTAGGTTTGATCGGCGTAATGTTTTTGGCCAATGTATGTTCTGCTGCTTCCAGCGAAAAAATATCTGAATTAGCGAATGGCGAAATTAAATTCGAGGTGACGTACACCGAATTTAAGGAATATGTTGAAGTATTTATCAAGCAAAATGACGTACAGAATGTTGCCATGGATGTCACCAATAGTGTGATAGCCAATGCAGATGGAACTTACTCTTATCAACTTATCCGCCCAGGTTATGTAGCGGGTGATCTTATTACTGCGCGCTTTTACAGCCACGCAAACGGCGTACAGGAATTCACGCCAGCGCCGTTCCTTCCCGGCTTTGTATCCTGGGGAAAAAGTGTAATTTACAGTAACCCGGCGGCGGGCTCACCCTACATTACCGAATTGGCCAACGGAAAAATTCTATATAAGGTAAGCGATTCTCAACAAGAGTACGTTGAAATTTTTGTGCGAAAAAATGGCGTGCACGTGCATTCACAAAACATAACATCGAATTACAATTCTAATCAAAACGTTTATCAATTTGCCGATTTGGGATACAAGCAGAGCGATGACCTCGAAGTAAGGTTTTACAGTCACGCTAATGGCGTAAGAAAATTTATTCCGGGCAGAGCTGAACAAGTCTGGTCAAAGCATCGATTCGGCACTTATGGTAATCCCAGCTTTACTACTAATGACGGTACTTACACGCTAGGCGCGCGTTTATCAGCAGCGGGAAAACCAGTTCATACTGAAGTGTATTTTGATATCGGCTTCGATTATTTGACCCCAACCACAAAGACCGCTCAAGGGGCTAGTCATTGGATCATTGATAGAGCGCTTGCTCGTTCTGTAGATCGCGATTTTTTATTAAACTCGGTGGCGTTTAAAGGTTTGTACGTTCGCCATTGCAGCTCGGGTAAGTGGATAAACGTTAATGAGACGGTGTACGCACCCGTTCAATCACCGTTGCAATTAGGTCCGCAAATGTTTTCGTTAGTGCATCACTACTCTAATACGTTAACCAATACCTTACTTGATACAAATTTTGCATGCGCTCGTGTGCCGGCGAAAAGGGAAAACGTTGTGGTAAACGGTGTGACGCAAAGTGTTCTGGCTATTGGTCGGGTGCATTTTGCTTATGTAGTCGAACACCAATAAGCGAATGATATGACGTTGGTATTTATCGCTGATTCTCACAATGAGTCAGCGGTAAATACCATTTTATGAAAAGCGTAGTTGTAACTTAATTACTATCAACTAAAGAGTAATATTCTTCAAAAATAAGAAGCTCATAGCCTCAGTGGCGAACCCAATTTCACTCTGAACTCTATTATTTTCAAGATGAGTTAGTGCGTTTAATAAAAGATAGAATTAACATACTGTGGAAACCCTGATTTACTTATACTCATAACCTATAGATTATTTTTATTTTATTTTCGAAGTTGCACATGAACTCACTCTAAAAATAATACAAGTACGTCAGTAGACTTAAGAGGTTACAAAATCCCAGTAATATCTGTAAAGTTATAGGAAGGGGCTGTGTTCCCATAAAAAGCAGGAAATATATGTTAATAAGAATAATAGTATTGTTAGCCAGCTTTACAATTAATGGCTGCGGAAGAATAGAACAAGGTGCTTCATTAGGAATTTCTATACCTGAATCACTCAATGGAGTTGCCCTAACGGTAAATGTCACCGATACCACATTGTATGACCCCACTATAAATTTTTATGCAACTTCCGGACAAGAGACCACTTATTTTTCCCCACATGAATTATTCTACGATGCAAGTGCATTGAATGGATGGAATTTTGTTGTTGATTATTCGTTAGAAAAGGACGGTGACAATTCTCTGATCATTTCTACCAGCCTGCCAGCAAGCCGCACTGAGAATGCGTTACTTACGTTTCGTCAAACATTAATATTTACCAGTAGCTCTGGCGGCAACACCATCATAAAGTTTTACGATAAAGAACGTATTGTTTACATGCATAAAGGAACATTTACACTTAAAAGCAAGGGGTATTCCATTGTTCCCGGCGGGCTAAAAGATCGAACATTTAATTTTAATGTTGAAACAATTAACAAAGATTCAAATTATGTGCCTATGAAAGTCGGCGATAAAATTCAAGCGCGCTTTCTCAGCGCACGAAAAATAAAATTTTCTTTTGGTGGTGTTGAATACATCGGCACCAACAAAAATTTTGAACAGACATCAGTATCACAGGTAAGCTTGCAGGGAACGCTTGATAAAAATAATATGCCGTATGACATAGATCTTAATTATTATGATTTCTCAACAGGTGCTTTTAAGCTTAATTTGGCCACAAACAGCACCTCAATATCGGGGCAGTTTGAATCACATAGTTACACCCCTATTATCCCTGTCGCATTGAAAGGGGAAAGAGTTCAAGGCAATAGCCTCCTTTCACAGCATACCGGCATCAGTTACCCATACGAAGTTTACTTGCCCCCAGGCTATGCTAATTCCCAAAAAAAATATTCTGTCGTTTATGTAACTGATGGCCAGTGGGAAAAAGACTTGGTTCATATTGTGGAGTTGCGCAAAAAGAATGTGATTATGGTTTTTATCGAACAAGGGCTAGATGATCGCCGCTTTATCGATTATCAGTCACCTGGAGCAAATGCGTATACACGATTTCTTAAGCAGGAATTGATTCCTCTGATTGAATCTAAATATCGTGTTAATAAAACTCGCAGCTTTTTTGGCAACTCCCTTGGAGGGCTCCTAGGAGGAATTTTAATTAGTCAGGAAACAACAAATGAACCTTTTTTTAAAAATTATATTCTTTCTGACGCTTCATTCTGGGGTATAACACCTGAAATAATTTCTGCTGAAAAGAAACGCTATACACACAACCAGAAGTTACCGATAAACATTTTGTTAAGCGGAACCTTTCGGGGTAATGGTGTATATGTGGCCGCGTATGAAAAGCGATTTCGTGATCGCCACTACAAGCATATTAAAATTGTGAATGAAACCTATCCATACCTGCATGACGAAATGGCAAACCCAACATTTATGAAATTTGTTGATTTTATTGATTAGAAATATATGTGTTTAAAAAGCCTTATCAGAAATAAAAATGGGGCTTCCTTGTATTTCCCTATATATTATTTATTCGCTACATCTTATAAATCGATACATACATTATTTCTTGTTCGTACAAATCAATAGAGTCAGACTCTATTGATTTTCGAGAGCTCTCAAATACTCCTTCGACGTTCTATCGAGCGAGATATTGTCGATCCACCTGCGGGTCTTCCTGGCCCTATTGATTGTTACTGTCTCGTGAAACCAATCTGACATTATTCAGGTGAATGGATTTTTCAACAGATTCAAGCATGATGATCAACCTGCATTCTTTGTCTTGTTGTTCCGCTGCAATACTGAGTGTCAATCCAGAATTCCCCAATTTTTTTATGGCATCTGCCATTTCATCCGGATCAACATAGAGAGTCATATAGGCAGAATGGGCATTTTCCCAGCGCCAGGATTGGTTATTGAGGATCACATTAAACTTGGAATTTCCGGCGGCTGATTTTGGCAAACTAAAATAAAAATCTATGTAGACCGGGAAAGATTTTATTGATGCCGGTAAATCTATATCTTGCGCTGTAAATTCTTCAGGCCAATCTCTTCTGAATCCATTTGCATCAATTACCCAGCGTAATACCGGGGTTGTCTGGAATTCCTTGAATACAATTTTAGTAATGGGTTGCTGAGTGTTCTTATCCTGCGATTTAATTTTGCGAAGAATATAAATTCCCGCCTCTTCATCTTTGCGATCAGTTCCCAATCCCCTTGTGTTTAATTGCAACAGTAAAAATGAAGTATGTGCATCAGCTGGAACGGAGTGAAATACACGTAAATCTGGATCATATTCTTTGAAATTAGCAAAAGGAATTTCACGCGTATAAGTTTCAAAATCAAAGGATTGTTTATCGAATGTCAATTGAAGCTTTCCCTTGCCAACTTTTCCTTTCCAACCATTTTGCGACATGTAGGACGGGCTTACACTGTAGCCTTTCTTAAAACCCTGG
>JANPKH010000401.1:0-3426 GCA_031425935.1 Gammaproteobacteria bacterium
TCTTTCAAAATGATGAAAAAGATGACGGAAATTATATTTCTTAAATGTTTCAGAATTATATTTATCGGGAAAGTTTATCCATTTAAATGCCATTAGCAGCTGTATTTCTCTGCTTAAACTGCAAGCGAGTTAAATTCCACACGGATCAGATTCTCTATCGCCCTGCACCCAAAAGGCTCATCAAAAACACGCCTTGTGCTGTGGTGTGAAAGTTAGATTCATTTACTCGAATGTCGATTCCCTTTGAGGAAAAGCCCAACGAACGCTGATTGGATAGGGAGACAAGCGATTCAAAGCCGGACCAACCTCCGTCGGTATTTTGCACCGATAACACACGTTGGATCCAGATGGGTTTTATCCTGTCACCAGCACCTGACTCAACCATTACCCACACCCGCTGCAAGTACACATCGACAACCCTAAAATCCCAAAAGAGTTGACTCAATATACGGTCTTGCAATTGACTACTAATTTCATTCATTTTCCCAACATCACCGCACTGAGAACGCTGTGCAATTCTCAACCCCATAAGTTGGTGAGTCACGCAGGCTGGCGATAGCATTCGCGCGTCACAAAATGTAGGAGACAGTTGTTCAATAACAAGCGGCTCTTGCGCTAACAATGAGTCACAACTGGAAGCGTAGAGAAAAAATAAGTTGTAATCGGGAAAATTTTCTAATTGATGCGGATCGATCAATACTTTGGCATTAGCATCAAACAGGTACGCCCAGACATTTCTTGGATTGGAGTTCAAGTAACGCTGCTTATAATCACCATACAAACTTAACAGCGTGGCACTCTGAGTTAATTCCGCACTTTGCTTTATCATCCACCACAACATGGGATTTTCTTCTCTGAGGATGTTGGCACGATTATTTTCCAACCAAGCAATACCCCGATTCAAACTCTGCTCGATACTGGCTTGCGCAGGGTATTGCGTCGCATAATTATTTTTCCAAAGCTTCCAACCTATGCCACCGCACAGAATTAAAAAAAGTAGACATGTAAAAAAAACAGCGCGGCTAAATATTTTTTTTATTGACATAATTACGACTGAATATTTCGTGTTGATTATATTATGAGACGCAACACAAATATCTGATTCCTCTAAAACTCAACGCATTTAAGACTAGCTTTGTTTTGTTACAAATAAACGAATAAATAAATTGTAGTGAATATAAAAAGGCGGCATTGCGCCTTCTTTCACTGATGAGCGTAAAATAACGGGTTTACCTACGTTTAGAGGTTCAGCCTAGCGTGAGAGTTAACGATTTGTATTGTTAGCGCCACATCGGCGTAAGAAATTAAAAATACTTGCTAGCCCCAGTAACTACCAGACCCTAGTTTTCGTAACTAAAGCATCTGAAGATTATTGGTTAATCGTGGATGTGCCTTTTTGAATAGCAAAACGGCGAGATAAAAATGCTCGCCGTCGTTGTTAGATATCCTCTTTTTATCCTACCACTCCTCAATAGTCCATTTTGTTAACTGAATACATTCTTTATCATTATATAAACGAACTTTTGTGGCAGATTTTGGTAATTTTGGTTCAAACTCAAAACGCAATAACTCTTGTTTGCTGCCAAGCTTTGCAAAAGCAGAAAATATTTCATCTTTATCAAAATGAATAATAAAAACATCCGCTTCTGTTTCCCCCTTAATTAAGTAACTAAAACTAATTTCGTCCGGCACTGGGCGCGATTGACCAATAATTGTTTCATTAAGAGGGAAATTGAGTCGATTATTTTCACCGTTAAAATAAATCACATTGATATATTTCGGAAACTTTTCACCTACAAATGTTGGCATCCAATGGTACAGTTTACGATAGTTAGCCCATTGATTGAATTGAATTCCGTTTTTGCGAATGGACGCTAAAATTTCAGGTTTTACGGAATCCTCAACCACCATTTTTACGAACTCAACTCTTTTTGCTTCAGGGTAGTCAATTGCTTTTGACCAATTGACCTCAGCTTTATGTGCCTTATCAAAAAGTACTTCAACTGTTTTTCTTCCCGTTACCCATACAGCTACAATGCCTCCTGGCGCAACACCTACCATAAAATAAAGCCCCCAGCACTTTGTAATGCCGAGGGCTTATGGGCTGCTCTTTTAAAATTTGGTGATCAAAAAACCATGTACCTTGACCTCCTAATTGGAATTGATACAGATAAAAATAAAACCAATCAAAGTACCAATGTTTCACCTGGATCGCGAAATACAATTGATGGAAATCCTTTTTCTTCGATATATTTTTTTACTTTTTCATGAACGATAACTTTGCTTAAGTTTTCTGCCAAACGAAACATAAGCGCCCCGCCTGTTCTATCTGTATCAATATCGAGTTTATCCATGCTCGCATCCATCAGTCGTGAATCGCCGCGATACTCGGTATCTTTTCCTGCTGCCTGTATGACACCAATAATATTTACTGCTTTAAAACCTTTGTGCTGAATTTTACCGTTTTCACTTTGCAATATACAATCGTAAGCTACTAAATTATTAACACCACACTCAAGTAATGCCTGATAAAACTCATTGCTCATTACTGGTTCTGATTGAAAGTATGGTAACAATTCGGAATCTAAATACCGGTTCTGAATTTCTACAATAATAGGCTCTTTTATTTTGACGCTGAATGGAGTGCCAAACAACCAGTCATCCACAAAAGGGTCATCCGGATTTGCTTCAGGCATACCAGACAGAAGCATGCCATTATGATTCTCAACCGCGAGTACATAATATTTATCTGTATTACTCTGTACTGCCATAACTAACCTTTATCATAACTTTAATATTTTTGTAATGCCTCCAAGTGCATTGGTTTTCACCGTTCACTGTATAATTTTTGCAACTGACCAACCCACTAGAGTTTTATCAGGATCTTGTGTTTTAATATATTGACCCACACTGCGATGCATAATGATAGTTGTCGGATCTTCCTGCAAACGAAACAATAAAGTATCTTTTGCCTTCTCTGCATATATTGCCAACTCATCAAACGAATAGAAACCAGGCATAATTTCATCGTATGTTGATTTAGATAAATCAGCACAGGCAATCATCCCTAAAATATTCACAATAAAATAATTTTCCCAAATTGTGCCATCTTTCTCACTTTTAATAATTATCGGAAAAGTTTGCAAATTATCAACACCCGAGGCCTTCATTATTTCAAGAAAACGTTTCGACATAACCGGAAAGCTACTGTCCTGAAAATCAATCATTGTATCCCCAGCCTTTGCATTCGTAGTAAACACCATGGGGTTATCAACGGGCATTGTGATCATTACCCCGTGTATAAAGGCCAAGCCTTTAGGGAAATTTTCTGGTGCACGTAATCCTATTTCTGGTTCCAAAAAAATATTATTTTTTAATATGAAATACATACGGATACTCTCATTAATTTAAATAGTCGAGTGGGTC
>JANPKH010000402.1:0-20752 GCA_031425935.1 Gammaproteobacteria bacterium
CAACTTCGGCAACATTCGTCGGCTACCATCTCCCGATGAGCGCAAACGTGCTGGTGGTGCAGGTGTTTATTATCACTTTGATTATGTTGGCGGGCCGCGCTCTTATCGTTGGATCAATACCATTTCCATCGCCAAAATTTGGGAACAAATGCATCTCGCTTATGCTTATGAAGCGAATCAAATCTGGATTGTGAATGTAGGCGATCTTAAGCCAATGGAATATCCCATTGAATTTTTTCTTAACATGGCCTGGAACCCCGACGCATGGCCTAAAGAACGTCTCCCCGAATTTGCAACGCTATGGGCAACTCGCGAATTTGGTCCCCAGTATGCTCAAGAGATCGCCGATATAATGACGGGCTACACGCGCCACAATTTGCGCCGTAAACCAGAATTACAAGATGCCACTACCTATAGCCAATTACATTACGATGAAGCAAATAAAATAACGGCAGAAATAAAATCGCTCGCCGACCGCGCAGAAAGACTTTACTTAAAAATAGCACCAGAACAACGCGATGCCTTTTATCAGCTAGTGCTGTTTCCAACCAAAGCAAGCGCCAATATTACCGAGCTTTATGATGCACAGGCCAAAAACCATTTGTACGCGCGACAAAGTCGCTCGACCACAAATGAATACGCTGACCAAGTGCGTAAATTATTTGCAGCTGACGGAGCGCTGGAACAGGAATATCACGCGATAAATAATGGGAAGTGGAATCACTTCATGTCCCAACCTCATATTGGCTACAGCAATTGGAATAATCCGCCAGAAGATACTCTGCCAGTGCTTCACCTCTACGAGCCTCACTCTGCAGCAGAAATGGGGATTGCTATTGAAGGTAGCGCGGACGCATGGCCGACGCCTGTAAGCTACGAATTAGGGCGTTTTGATCCCTTTGGCAAACCAAGTCGCCTCATCGAAATATTTAATAAGGGGAAAGCTCCCTTCACGGCCAACGCCAAAGTGAGTGCGTCGTGGATTCTTTTGAGTAGCAGCACCACAAAAGTCGAAGCGAGTTCGCGTCTTTCAGTAACCATTGATTGGAACAAGCTACCCTTAGGCGAATCCGCAGGCACGGTGCAGATTAGCGGGACTGGTTGGGGCAGTGCGACAATCGGGGTTAAGGCATTCAATCCGGATACTAAGAAGACTAAGCCGAAAGGATTTATGGAAGCCGATGGTTATATCGCCATCGAGGCCGAACATTACCACCGTCAAGGAAACACCAAAAATTCACGGTGGGAAAAAATTCCCGGACATGGGCGCACACTTTCTTCTTTAAGCGTCTATCCCATTTCTGACAGAAGTTTTAACAATCCAACCGAAGCTCCTTTTCTTGAATACGATTTTTATTCCTGGAGTTCTGGCACATTTCAGATTGAGGCCCTGTTCGCACCCAGCTGGCCTTTTATGCCTGGACGTGGTTTACGGTACGCAATAGCTGTTGACGACCAGTCACCGCAGATAATCGATTTAACTAATGACATGAGTGGAACGACTTGGGAAGAAACCGTGCGCAACGATATACGCCGCAGCGTTACCCAACATAAGATTTCCAAAGCAGGGACACATGTGTTGCGTATTTACAGTCTCGACTCGGGCGTAAGCTTGCAAAAAATAATCATAAATACCGGCGGCCTTTTGCCAAGTTATTTGGGGCCGCCGGAAAGTAGATTGTATTAATTACTTGGGAGAAAAGTCTCGATTTACCTCACGTCGCCGAGACAGTTAAAGAGGTGTGAAATTATTCTTTTGCTTTGAGTTCAGTTAAAGTTGATTTTAGGTTAGTCAACCAAAGGCTAAAGTTTTTTTGCCACGCGTAATTATTAGTAGATTTATTATTGGCAAATCGAGTTGTCGATCTAACATTTAAATCTTTTCCATCTTCAATAATTGCAACAATCTCATTCGTGATAGAATCCACTAAAGTAATTCGTATCGATAAGCTACCAAAACTCTCAACTCTTTCCAGATGCATGGTACCGGATATATCTTCGCCATGTTTCGCAACTAGCGGCAGTAAATTTAATAGCTCCGGCTTGGCTAATAATGTATTGGGCGATCTCCCTTCACCTAAACCGAAAAGCTGTTGGGCATATTCACCGGCATAAATATCCAGCAATTCTGATTTAAAGAATTCTGCATACTGATCCTTATCTTCATTAGTTAAAATCCAGGTTCTGTCTATTGTTTTGCTGGGTGATCGTTTAATCTCAAACTCATCAAATGCTAATTTTTTAAAAATTATTTTGTCGTATTTCGTTAATATTTTTTTATTTTTTATAACAAAACGATCAAAAGGGCTTTTGGTAACTTGTACGAATTCGGAGTTAGGCACTGCTTTAAAACCAAGCGCATTACAAAAACTTGCCGAAAATAACAGTATGAGTGTGAACAATAATTTCATATCAAATATCCTTAAATAAATGGTGGGATCAACCGCAAAGTGTGTACCCAATCCGAATGCGAAAAGAGATCAGCTCTCTACAGGCTTAGCTAAAAGCTCGTCCTTTTGAGCCATAACCAACCCGCAGCTCGCCTAAGAGCAACCATGCCAGATTGGGGAATCAAAGAAAAGTAATATTAGTCAGCAAATGATTGCAAATGATAGCACCTGCTTAGCTGAATCGGAAGATTTCACCCATACGCTCCACTATTTCTTGTTTTTTGAAAATTTTTCCTAGGTAAAATGTAAATCTTTTAGTAACACTTCTTCATTTTCTGCATTTTTGCAACTCTAGCTCGAAATTCTCTGATACCTTTTTGTGAACACTAAAATAAATGTGCTCAATACTTAACATCACCAGACTCATGTACCCCCTTCTCAAAATAGCAAACATTTAACTCTGCATCCGTTGGCTCTTACGGTGAAGCAGTTAGAGTAACTCGATATTTAGCTAAAAAATGGGGGAAAACCGAAAAAAATTCGGTAAGATGCTTCACGTCAAAGCAAGACAAGAATAGGTGGCCTATATTTCCTGCACTCCTATTACATTATGTTTTCCTTTATGGAGCATCTGATTTCACTGCGTGGCTAATTATGCGAGCACTTGTACCAACACACAAAACCATTATCAATAAACTGACCAATAACCATATTACTGCAAAGTAATCATAAAGAGGCTTTATGAATAAAGTACGATTGCATTTTAACGCTTACTCTTTTTTCCTGCTCGCAATGAACCTTAGCCTAGTTCGCACCGCCATCGCAGGAGATCTACCATTACATGCGTATACACGCGATGCGGTTTCGCTCAATGGAGAATGGAAAATCATAGTAGATCCCTATGAAAACGGTTATTACAACTATCGCTATGAGCCCTTTGATAAATCCGAAAATCCACCCGCAAATGCTTTTTATACTGATTCAAAACAAAAAAATCCATCAGAGCTCATTGAATATGATTTTGATAAGGCCCTAACACTTCAAGTGCCAGGCGATTGGAATACGCAAAAAGAAAAACTTTATTATTACGAAGGAAGCGTATGGTACAGAAAGAAATTTGACGCCCTTGACGCACATAAAAACGACCGCGTAATTTTATATTTTGGCGCAGCAAATTATCGTAGTGACGTATACCTTAATGGAAAAAAAATTGGCACACATGTGGGTGGATTCACCCCTTTTCATTATGAAATCACTGGAAAACTAAAGGCAAAAAATAACTCATTAATTATTAAAGTCGACAATAAGCGTCATGCCGATGCTGTTCCTACACTGAATACAGATTGGTGGAACTACGGAGGTATAACGCGTGACGTAAAATTGCTGACAGTACCCAAAACATTTATTCGCGATTACAGCCTTGCACTGACATCCGTCGACAATAAAATAATTACTGGAAAAGTATTGGTCGATGGCGCCACATTTGGCCAAAAGGTATCGCTAAAAATACCCGAATTAAATATTAAACACTCTTTAAAAACCGATGCGAATGGCATCGCCAACTTCACTATTCCTGTACCCAACGCACAACTTTGGTCACCCGAAAGCCCAAAACGCTATGCTGTTGAAATTAGCAGCGCAAATGATGTATTAACGGATAAAGTAGGTTTTCGCACCATCAGCACTCAAGGAAAAAAATTGCTGCTCAATGGCAAGCCCGTATTTTTACGCGGGATTTCAATACATGAAGAATACTCGGCCGATGGTGGTGGCCGCGTGAACCATGCTGCAGAAGCAAAAATACTGCTCGGCTGGGCTAAAGATTTAAATTGTAATTTTGTACGCCTTGCGCACTACCCACACAATGAAGACATGGTTCGCATTGCAGACGAAATGGGCCTACTCGTTTGGTCTGAAATTCCTGTCTACTGGACCATCAATTGGAAAAATGAAGAAACCTATCAAAATGCAGAGGCACAACTCACTGCCATGATAGAGCGCGATAAAAATAGAGCTGCCGTTATTATTTGGTCACTCGCCAATGAAACCCCCGTATCCGATGCCCGCAATCAATTTCTTGCTCGACTTGTCGCTAAAGCTCGCTCACTCGATAACACTCGACTATTAAGCGCAGCCATGGAAAAACATTATCGTGACGACAACCCTAATATTGCTGTAGTGCAAGATCCACTGGCCGATCTTGTCGACATGGTGAGCTTCAACCAATATATCGGCTGGTATGATGGCTTACCCGAAAAAGCCGACAGAGTTACATGGGAAATTAATTACAACAAACCCGTATTTGTCAGTGAGTTCGGCGGCAGTGCGAAACAAGGTTTACATGGTGATGTCAATTCAATTTTTACAGAAGAATTTCAAGAAAATTTATACATTAAAACGTTAAATATGATCGATAAAATTGATGGCTTTGTTGGGACATCACCTTGGATTCTCGCCGACTTCCGCTCCCCTCGCCGCTTACTCAATGGCACACAAGATGAATACAATCGCAAAGGTGTACTCTCAAATGAAGGCGTAAAAAAGAAATCATTTTTTGTATTGCAGAAATTTTATCGAAGCAAAGAAGCGCAACAATAATATGTTGAGCACTATTTTTATCAACTGAACTAAAGGCAGAACTAGCGCACATTAACTCCTTGTGCGCTAGTTCTGCCTCTAGAATAATTTACTTCATCCGCTTGCAGATGCCCTGCATATCGCTGGCTCAGAGAGTGCGCCCTGAGCATTGCCCTATCTAGTTCTTTATTAACTAAACTGCCATTCGCGAAATCTGTACAGTAGGCTCCTTCCTCGACAAGGCGCACAGAGGATTTTCATCTCCCAGATTGTCGCCATGCTTGGCGCACCATAAAAAAGGGGCGGATAATCCGCCCCTTTTAATTTTAGAGCTGCAATTCAACTCGCAGCCGAAGCTTTGGTTAGGCTTAGTTACATACAACTCCGCCGCCACCACTTTGTTGGCCATTACAGGTGTTTGTACTTATGCAGTTGCGGGAATTTTCCCAGCCCCATCCGTTCGTCTGAACTCGACAAATTGGGTAAAAAGTCCCATACCAGTTGCATTGACATTGGCTATTACCGCCAGTGCTACTACTGCTGCTTGCATTAGGACGACTGCTGGTAGTGCCGCTAGCGCTGCTGGTACTGCCAGTTAAAGGTGCAACTGCACGGCCAGTAGCTGGATCAATCCTTCCCGGGCATAAACGCTTGGCACGTAGGTTAGCCGCAATCTGTGCGATGGCGTTGTTAGTGTTAGTGTAATTGCCATCGTGCATGAGGATAACTTGACCGTTCTGGAGCTGATTATTCGCGTTCGCAATAGCGGCGGCGCTGGCACCGTTCCAATCTTGCGAGTCCACATCCCAAGTTATAAGGCGCAACCCAAGCGCCTGTGCTGCCTGTTGGATAGTGGAATTGGTTTCACCGTAAGGCGGACGGTAAAGCGTTGGCTTTGGCGCACCTGCGTTCTGAATAGCTTGGTTGGTGCGGTTTATCTCGTCGTAAACCTGCTGGTAGCTATAGCTCGTCATGTGTGCATGAGTGTAACTGTGGTTTTGTATTTCACCGACACTCCGTTCCAGCGCAATCAGGGATGGATTGCTGGCGACGTAACCACCTTGGTTAAACCAGGTCACTGGCGTGAGATTATTCTGCTTAAGCAAGTTGATGAGAGCGGTGGTGTTGGCGTTGGGACCATCGTCGAAAGTGATGCCTACGTACCCGCTGCAATTGGTGGCACCACCTGTGCTACTGCTAATGCTGCTATTACCGCCAGTATTGCCAGTACTACTGGTATTGCCACCGCCACAACTACCACTGAAACAATCGTAGGTATAACCAAATCCGATTACGCCGTTGCAGTGCATGGTTTCGGAGTTAGATCCACCACCACAAGAACCATTGCCGTAGACAGCGGTGTTGTAGTCCATATCTTCAGCCTGGCGGGTTTCACCGTTTACAGTAATGTAATCCACGATTGCATCGCGGCCACTGGCGTCGTTATCGTACTGAACTTGAATATCTCCTGTAGCGCTGCCACTGTAAGTGTAGTTTTGAAGGCTGGTTGTTAACGTCCAGTTTGCGACTATGGAGCCGCCCACTCTAAGATTAATGTGCTCAGTACCATTCGCGCCGCGAGCGCGAACAGTAATGCCGGCCCCTCCGCCGCTTACGCTGCTACTGGAAATAATGTTAGTGGTACTGCTTCTAACGCTGCTTCTAGCGCTAGTGTTTGGAGCGCTAGAAGTAGGCCTTCCTTCACTGACGGTAAGATCGGAGCTGCCTCGGCTTTGATAACCTTCAGTCGCCAAAATCATATAATCATGAGCACCCAGGTTGAGCCCCTTACTTGCCCAAAAGTTAAAGTGATTAGCAACAGTGATGGTTCCAGAGATCGCCCCGAAGCCCTTTTTGGGATTTCTTACACTGAAATATTGATAGAAGGTTTGTGTTCCATCGATAGAAGGTTGTTGAGTACGTAGGCAACGACGAACATTATAAGTAGCGCCGTCACTCTGGAAATTGCCGTAGTCCGTGCCACCACTGCAGCTCGCAGGATTGTAAGAACCGTAGCTTTCGATGACGTAATATTCTATTAGAGGGCTTCTTGTCCACCCGTAGAGAGCCAAGTACGAGTTGTCTTGGCTAGTGACATTAAAGCTACCGCTATAATTTACAACCTTGGCTCCGCCTGGCTTCCAGCCTTTTCCGCCAACCCAGTTATTAGTGCTGTTGGTCCACTGCGAGGTGTAACGTCCTCCCGCCTGCAAGCCAAAGGATGCGTCGCCAGAATCTTTCCAGAACGAATAAAAGAATCCGTTGTGGGTACCGGTTTGATTTGAAGTTAAGGTTTGGGCACTGACCGCTGTCGCGCATAGAACAGCTGCGCAAATAAATACTTTAGCCACGCTTTTGCTCGCTGCGGTGACTCTGTTAATACTCGTACGAATCAAAGAACAGAAGGACTTCGTGCTCTCCAAATAAAGGGATTTTTTCATGCTTAATTTCATTATTAGTCTCCACAAATAACTCTCAACCAATACCGCGAATAGAGGGAGGAGGGCTGTTGAACCGCTGATCCTGTTCATTGCAAACAGGTGATGTTTATCGAGCGCCATACTGCTTTGCTGTTATTGTTAAAACGGCGTGGCGAAATCGAATATGCCTATTTGACAGCGGCGGAACCATATTGTCAATAAAACTATATGCTTATTGTCAAATAAACTGTATTTGAGTGGTCCATATAACGATGCGTTGTTTGCAACCGGCATTATTGGATTGATTTTTATTTGAAGGGTATACGCGTCAAAAGACCAGGGTGCTCAGTTTTAAGGCTTCTAGCAAACTTAGCCACACCTACCACTAATATCATTCATTCAAAGACAGTACTTTCTTTTCAAAAGCGGTTTTGTACAAAAAATCACAAGAAATTAATTAAAGAAAGTTAGTAAAGCAGAAAGATTTTGCAGCATAAAATAAGCTAATTTTTAAATAAATTAGCTTTGAGAAAATTAGCTTCTAAAAAAATGACAACTTAACTTGAACACTGGGGCGAGACACCTGCCCGACGATGGCAAAAAAGTGTGATAACAATACTAGAATTAGGTCACCAGAAAATAAAAAACTGAGATTACTATTTTCAAAAATGCAAAGTTTATAAAAAAACAACTTAGACGCCAATCGTTAAATAATTCCCATATTTACTTGAACAATAGCAATAACAGTCATGCAGAGTATGGCTAAAGCCACCAGCGAATCCAGCAAATAAATGCAGTATTTACCATACTCACAATCTATTAAACCACTAATGATGTTAAGCATAAAACCACCTATAAAAAATATGAATTAAAATTAAATTGTGCAATGTCTTAATTAATATATACCACCATAAAGCCTAACAACCTTATATTACAATCTTTAGTGCTAAATATAAGGGGAAAAAGTTAACCTAAGAGAGAGGACTTAACTACAAATTCAAAGGACTCCTCATCAGCTCTGTCTATATTATTATAGTTGTTTGGCGCGATTTACATCATACTTGTTTTGTCTAACCATTTGTTAAACTCAGAAAAAAAGTATAAGTACAGCCAGATAAAATCACTTGCAAATCGCCAATTGCGGAGTATTTTCGCGAGAGATAATAGTTTGATCAGTTTTTACATCAATGATTCCTTCCCAAGTAACAAAATTTTATTTCTTGGGACTCGTCATGATAATCAACGCAACATTGTGATTCGAAGAGAGTATGCACTTGGAAATCGATTCCGCCACATATCTTTAGGTGTACTCTAATTAAGCCCCACCTGGAAGATTAAAACTAAATTCATTAGGTTTATTTTTTTCGACATGAAATTGAAAAGTATGTTTTATTCCGTTCACAGTAACATCCACATCATAAGTGCCATAAAAGCCGCGCTTGCCAAATAGACCATTGGCGTCAGTAGAGCCGCTAAAATTATTCCACCACGCTTTATAAATGGTATCTTTCCAGGCCGTTGCGTTAGGTTTCTCTGTCCAGTTCTGCGTATACAGCGCAGCATCAGGTGACCAATGCGCACCTTCCCAGAAGCCCCACATTTGCACGCCTACGGTCGCTTGATGACTGAAAAAAATCGTTAGAAAATCCCGAGTAAAATCCGCTTGCAATACCTGATCTTTAGTGTTGACATCAAACTCTGTCGAACGGATATTGAGGGCAGGAAATTGTTGATGAAAACTTTCGAGAATATTGTAAATAGTAGTGATATCCGTAGGCGATGCACTGAAATGGCTTTGCATGCCGATACCATCGATGCTCGCGTTATTGTCGACTAAATATTGAATCGTATTTCGATAAGAATTTTGATGCGCGTAATCGCGTCCGCCCGCAGATAAAATAGAATAATCGTTAATGTATAATTTTTGTGTGGGTAAATTTTCGCGGGCTTGAGTAAACCAATCCACCATCACCGATGGCCCGAAGGCATCCATTAAGTCGTGATTATCGTAAGGCTCATTTAGCACATCCCATTCGTCGACATAATTATTAGTCGTTGCACCAATATCATCGATGTGATCCAGCACTAACTGCTTTACAACGGGGTCGATATTGGAAGGATTATCTATCGGAATATATTGCTGAATAACATTGGGAAGATTGCGGCGAGATGGCCACACCAGCACGTGACCACGCAAATAAAAACCGCGATCACGTAACCATTGCAGCGCGTCAAGCGTGGTTTGCTTCGCAAAAGTTTGCCCCCACTCGCCAATCCAGGGCCCCCATTTTAAATCGTTTTCCGTGCCGCTTTGGTTAAATAATTCGAGCACTTTATCGCGGTAGGTTTGGCTATCGGCGGTGGTGCCCATTAAAATGTGACTCACAATTACCGAGCCAAATTGATAGTCATGTTTTTTAAAACGCACATCTATTTGTGCATCATTCACCGGGCTGTTGTTTGCATCGAGAATGGTTATTTCAAAATCACCTTTGCGATATTGCTCAATCCTCGCATTGGCTTCAGCGCGCCACGCAGCATTTGCATCGCGCCCCCCGTAAGTTAGTTGTGTTTCTGGCAAGGATGATACGGAAACGGTGGATTTAAAATTAAGTAACTCGACTCCGCCAATCTGAATAATTTGCGCTTTATTTCCAGCACCAAAACCAAATTTTAATTCGAGATTACCAACAGTCGCCGCATCTGGCATTTGTATTGGAATAAAATATTCTTGCCATTCACCAGTACTGGTCATTTCGACTGTTGCATATTTGGTGTAAGCAGGTCCTCCCGTTTCGAGAAAAACCGTTAAAAATCCCGCCCCCGATTCATCCAGTGTTTCAATTTTTTTAAACCAAACATGAATCAATATCACATCATTTTTTGCAATATTTTGGGTAATAGGAAATTGCACTTGTCCGTTCCAAAATTCCCCGGAAGGTTTTGTCACAACAATTTGTACAGCTTTGGAAAAATTGGGGTGATCTACAGCAACAACTGAATAACTGCCTATATCCCCGTTATTGCTACCCGCCCAGAAATTAGGTGCTACCGATAAATCACCTTTAACAGTTGCAATACCCCCGGTTGGCAGGGACTTGCTGGTTGCACTTGATTGCGCCTGCGATATAGCAGCCATGCTTGACGCTACGGCCTGACTACTGGCAACCAATGTGGTCGAGGCCGCAGTGGCTTTCGAGGTTGAGCCACCTCCCCCGCAACCGTTGAGCGCAAATACAAAGATGCAACACAACGCAATCGGCATTGTTTGAACGCGAAGCCGGTCCGCTACTGAAGAACTAAAATACATAATGCTAACTCCTGGCTCGATGTTATAAATGAAGTCAGGGTCAATAGCTCACCCAATGCCACTTTAATTAAGCTATATGCATTATAGTCCGGCGGCGCATTTTACCTCATATTCGTTTTATCTAACCTTTCAGTTAATCCTAAAAAAAAGAATAAACAAATAGAAGGAGAAATCCAGAAAAAAGGAGTGTGGCGGGAATGGGTTCGAAATCCGTACAAACGATAACCATTCTGACCCAGCCAAGCAAACCTCAAAGATCCACTTCGTAAATTCCGACACAAACAGGATGACTTGTACTCCGATTCTGGCACAATGCGCCTCGCTCTTATTGCGTTGACTCCCTACATCGCATGGCACATGGTTTTAAACCATTAACTACTTTATTCCTAATGGCGCCGCTCTAGCCGTTCACAGGTAATGATATGTCCAGTACTGATACGCCTAGCAAATCCTCTCATGTTGCCCTTACCGTAGCCGCATTAGGCGTAGTCTTCGGCGATATTGGTACCAGCCCGCTCTATGCGTTAAAAGAAACCTTTAACCCTGCCCATGGCATTCCCTTTTCCGAAGCTGCAGTTTTAGGCGGGCTTTCAACCGTACTTTGGGCGCTGATGTTTGTAGTTACTATCAAATACGTATTATTAGTAATGCGTGCTGATAACCATGGCGAAGGCGGCACCATGGCATTGCTGGCGCTGGTGTTTGAATCGATCAAAGACCATCCCAACTGGAAGCCCTATTTACTCGCTCTTGGTGTAATAGGTGCCTCATTGTTTTATGGGGACGCAGTAATAACACCGGCTATGACAGTATTAGCTGCTATCGAAGGATTAGAGGTGGTTACATTAGATTTTAAACCTTATGTGGTGCCCATCGCCGTTGGGGTAATAATTGGTTTATTCACCTTGCAGCGTACCGGCACATCTAAAGTTGGGGCAATTTTTGGACCCATTACAATTGTGTGGTTTCTTGCGCTGTCCGTGTCGGGTATTGGGGGAATTATCCAAAACCCGGTGGTGTTAAGCGCAATTAATCCTATGTATGCTTTTCATTTTCTAACAGATCATGGCTTGGCGTCTTTTATTGTATTAGGCGCAGTGGTTCTGGCAGTCACCGGAGCTGAAGCGCTTTATGCCGATATGGGTCATTTTGGCAAAAGCCCGATTCGCACAGCATGGTTTGTATTAGTATTCCCCTCGTTGATTTTGAATTATTTCGGTCAGGGCGCCATTATTCTGCAGGACCCTACTACTATCGCCAACCCTTTTTACCATATGTTCCCTGACTGGGCACTTTACCCAGCCATCGTGCTGGCAACTTGCGCGGCCATGATTGCTTCGCAAGCCACAATTGCCGGCACCTATTCCTTAACCAAGCAAGCTGTGCAGCTGGGATTCCTCCCGCGCTTAAAGGTTGTGCAAACATCTGCCAAAGAGATTGGCCAAATTTATTTACCCGGCGTCACTACTCTGATGCTTCTGGTAGTGATCTTGATTGTTATCAGCTTTGGCTCCAGCACAGCACTCGCATCCGCTTACGGCTTAGCGGTTACAGGCGATATGCTAGTGACCAGCATCCTTACCTTTTTTGTTATTTTCTACGGCTGGAAACTGCCACTGGCCGTTTGTATCGCAGCCACAAGCCTGTTTGTCATTATCGACTTGGCTCTGTTCAGCGCCAGTCTTATTAAAGTATTCGATGGCGGCTGGTTACCCGTCGTTATAGCTCTGGCCGTGTTTATTTTGATGACTACATGGCGTCGAGGACGAGACGTATTGTTTCACCGCTTGCGCTCGTCGTCCGTGCCGTTGGACGTGTTATTGCCTACGCTGTTTATCCAGCCGCCACTGCGCGTGCCAGGAACTGCAGTTTTTTTAACGGCCACCCCAGAAGCTACGCCACATGCCTTGCTGCATAACCTTAACCACAACAAAGTGCTGCATGAGCGCGTCGTCTTTCTGAACGTAGACGTCAGTAACGTGCCGTGGATTAAAAGCAAAGAATCCTGTGAAATTGAAGATTTGGGCCATAACTGTTATCGCGTCATCGTGCATTTAGGCTTTATGAATCAGCCGGATATCATCCAAGCGCTAAAAGCCTGTGAGCCTAAAGGGCTATCCTTCAACATCATGGAAACCTCTTTCTTTTTATCGCGCGAGAAAATTGTGCCGGTGGCAACTCTCAACAGCGGCATGCCGCTCTGGCAAGAACGCTTGTTTGCCATGATGGCGCGCAATGCTGGTACTGCAGTAGATCACTTTAATATTCCTACCAACCGCGTAATTGAATTGGGTACTCAAGTGGAGATCTAAAACACGCCATGTCCTCTTCCTCTATCAAACTGCAACTTGATACCGTCATCATAGGTGGCGGTATTGCCGGTTTGTGGCTGACCAATCGACTGAAGAGTGCGGGTTTAAGTGTTGCCCTCCTGGAACACAAAGCCCTAGGTAGCGACCAAACTATTGCCTCACAGGGCATGATTCATGGCGGGATGAAGTACACATTGAGCGGTGCGCTCACGGGCGCATCGGAAGCTATTGCTGAAATGCCGCAGCATTGGCGCGCATGCTTGTGTGGTGAAGGCGATGTTGATTTACGCAATACACGTATTTTAAGCGATCACTTTTACCTTTGGTCCGGGGACAGCTTAACTGCCAAGCTCACCAGTTTTTTTGCCAGCAAAGCAACGCGGGGTCGTGTTGATACTGTGCCTGACACACACCGCCCACCGCTGTTAAGGCATCAGGATTTCAAAGGAAATCTTTATAAACTCGTAGATATTGTGCTCGATGTGCCCAGCCTCATAACCAACCTTGCTCACAATATTGAAGGCTTAAATTTTCTGATCGATTGGACGCAAGCCCGACTGCGCAAGGACGCCAGCGGCATCGTGAGCTTAACAATCAAACAAGGTGATCACGACCTTGAAGTCAACGCTCAGCGCTTTATTTTCAGTGCCGGTCAAGGCAACGCCGAGCTACTGACACAACTGGGGCTAACCAGTCCGGCTATGCAATCGCGTCCGTTGCAGCAAGTATTGGTCAAGCACCGCCATCCCTTCGTTTTTTTCGGTCATTGCATGGGCACTGACACCACGCCGCGATTAACCATCTCCAGTCACAAACTGAACAATCATGAACAAGTGTGGTATCTGGGCGGCAGCCTCGCCGAAAAGGGTGCGGCAATGTCAGCAGATCAGCTCATTGCCGCTGCCCAACAAGAGCTGAGCGAACTTATTCCCTGGGTGGACTTAAGTTACGCGGAGTGGGCAACGCTACCCGTTACCCGTGCGGAACCACTACAACCTAACTTTATTCGCCCAGACAATGCCTTTGTCGCACCCGCCGAAGGCTGCAACAATGTGCTGGTAGCTTGGCCAACCAAATTAACTTTGGTGCCCAATCTTGCCAATCAAGTACTTGATATCTTACAAACAGCAAAGCTAACTGCGGGAGCGTCGCTCGACTCTTCTACCGCGATTGCTCAACTACGCCAAATGTTACCTGCCCCGCCCATCGCAACAACTCCGTGGGAGTTAGCGTTTCCTCCCTCAGTCAGCGCTGAAGAAGCGCTTAATTTAAAATTTTATGCGCCTGATTCCGAAGAGGAAGATGATTAATGCTGCCGCACACACGCCTGGGTAAAACAGATCTAGAGATCAGCCGCTTAGGTTTAGGTACCGTTAAATTCGGCCGCAATCAAGGTGTGAAATTTCCTGAAGCATTTGAACTGCCAAGTGACGCCCAAGCCCGCGAACTACTTAACCTTGCTCGCGACTTAGGCATCAATTTGCTCGACACTGCCCCCGCTTATGGCGTGAGCGAAGAACGGCTCGGCGGTTTGCTGCGCGGGGAACGTAAAGAATGGATTATTTGTTCCAAGGCTGGCGAAAGCTTTGATGGTACAGAATCGCATTTTGATTTCAGCCCCGCAGCCCTGCGAAAAAGCCTCGACCAAAGTCTGCGCCTATTGCGTACAGACTATCTGGATATCCTCTTGATTCACTCGGACGGTAACGATCTGGATATCATTCATCGCGACCAAGTCTTACACAGCCTCGCTCAATTCAGAAATGAAGGCTGGATTCGCGCCTTCGGCATGTCCACCAAAACCTTAGCTGGTGGCCTGCTCTGCGCTCAGGAAGCGGACTTGATAATGACAACTTATGACCCGGATTTAGATGCTGATCGACAATTGCTAGATGAATGCGCAGCGCAACAAACCGGTGTGCTGCTTAAAAAAATTTTTAATAGTGGGCACTTATTAACTCAATCGACAACAACACAACCGCAAAACCTGCCTCAGGCTCGCGAAAAAGCTAAAACGCCGCGCACAACTATAGAACAACAACTACAGTTAATTTTTTCACACAAAGCCGTTAACAGTGCCATAATCGGTACCCTGAATTGTCAACATCTGCGCGACAATGTTGCTTGCGCACTTGAGACTCTCAACGCTTAATCATCAGAACACATATCAAGAACACTTATGTCATTACTAGCTACGACAACCCCGCAAACAACAGAATGGCTCGATACCATCCACTGGAACAGCGACGGCCTCATACCTGCAATCGCGCAGGATGCTAGCACTGGCCGCATTCTAATGATGGCGTGGATGAACCGTGAAGCATTAGCGCTTACCGCGAAACTTGGCCAGGCGGTATACTTTTCACGTTCACGCAACAAGCTCTGGCACAAAGGTGAAAGCTCTGGCCACATTCAACAAGTGCATGAAATCCGACTGGATTGTGATGACGATGTGATCATTTTGCACATAGAACAAATCGGTAACATTGCTTGCCACACTGGCCGCCATTCGTGTTTTTATCGCGTATTAAAAGATGGACAATGGCAAGTTATAGAGCCAGTATTAAAAGACCCCAGCGAGATTTATCTATGAACAGCGACATGCGCAATGACATACTTTTACAGTTGACGCAGATTTTAGAAGCTCGTAAAAATAGCGACGTAAGCACATCTTATGTTGCCAGCCTGCATAAAAAAGGTTTAAATAAAATTCTGGAAAAAGTTGGCGAAGAATGCACCGAAACCATTCTGGCCGCCAAAGATGCACACCTTAGTGGTGATAATAACGAAGTCATTTACGAAACCGCCGATTTATGGTTCCACTCTTTGGTTATGCTTTCACATTTGGGCACAAACGTTGATGCGGTACTTAATGAACTTGCGCGCCGTTTCAACGTCTCTGGTCATGACGAAAAAAACGCCCGCAGCACAACCAATCAAAGTGACGAGTAATCACGGCAACAATCTAATAAATAACAGTAAGAATCATTAATTTATACAGAGAGAGATTTATCATGAGCGCAGATAACTTTATAGCCGTAGGCAACAACCTAGCTGCAGGTAACTTCGGCAGCCCTATGCAATTAATCATTTTGCTGGTGATCGTATTGCTACTGTTCGGTGGCAATCGCTTGCGCAACCTTGGTGGCGACTTGGGTAGCGCTATTAAAGGCTTTAAAAAATCCATGGGCGATGGCGAAAAGAAAGAAGAAGATGAAGAACTGCCGCCACTGGCTGATGAAAACATGAAATTAGAAAAAATCATTAATCCGGAAGCAACCAGCAACGTCAGCAAATCTCAAGCAACCGCTGAAAAAGTTGCAAAACCAAAAGCAACAAAAACCAGCAAACCAAAAGTAGTATCAACTAAAGAGCAAAAGTAATTATGTTTGATATCGGCTTTTCTGAAATCATCGTTTGCGCAGTAGTCGCCCTTGTCGTTATCGGACCGGAACGACTGCCCGAAACTGTGCGCACCGTTGGTCTCTGGATTGGTCGTTTAAAGCGTAGCGTGCACCAAACACGTGTAGACATAGAGCGACAAATGGGTGTGGATGATCTTCGCCGTGAACTACAAAACGAAGACATTATGCGCAATCTTGAAGACGCGCGTAGTAAATTTAATGAAATTATGAGTCAACACGCCATACCCAACGACGCAGATCAAAATAATACTTCAAGAATTTATGACAACGAACCAGAATTGCCAGATCATGCGCATATGCTTGAGCACGAAGACGAACAAAAAAATCTAACGCCGACACCCGATGCTAATATCAGCATCAGCGCACCCACTGACAGCACTAAAACGCCATGACAGATACCGATAAAAACAACGATAAAGAAGCACCTCTTATACAACACCTTTTAGAATTACGCACACGCTTACTGCGTATCGCTATTTTTGTCGGTATTGCTTTTCTCGGACTGTTTAATTTTTCTAACGAAATTTACTCCATAGTTGCTTCACCTTTGCAAAAGCTCATGCCCGCAAACAGCACCATGATTGCCACCGATGTTATTTCCCCATTTCTAACGCCAATGAAACTTTCATTGTATGTAGCGCTGTTTGCATCCATTCCCTTTATTCTTTATCAAATCTGGGCATTCGTTGCGCCCGGCTTATACAAACACGAAAAAAACACTGCACTACCATTATTGGTTTCCAGTGTTTTGTTATTTTACACCGGCATGGCCTTCGCTTACTTTGCGGTGTTCCCATTGATCTTTAGTTACATAACTAATTCCGGTCTTGAGGGAGTGGCTAACATGACCGATATAACTAAATATCTGGATTTTGTAATGCAAATGTTTTTTGCCTTCGGCTTCGCATTCGAAATTCCGGTTGCCACCATTATTTTAATTCAAACAGAAGTCATTTCTGCGCGCGCTCTTATTAAGAAACGCCCTTATGTCATCGTTGGCTGTTTCTTTGTCGGCATGATTCTTACTCCGCCTGACGTCATGTCACAAATATCACTTGCAGTACCCATGTGGTTGTTATTTGAGGTAGGCGTTTATATTGGTTTATTTATCGAAAAGCGAAAAAATAAAACGTCAACAGAACTCGTATGATCCAGCTTTTATGGCACGATTTCGAACCCTTGCCTTTTACATAAATAATCAAACCAAAGCATCACAATATAATTAGCATTTATTGTGGAAAAAACAATAATCACAATTCAAACTTGCTCTCCGAAAAAACGTCATGCTCGCGTATATCATAAAATACTGAGTCTTAAATATGTTAAAACCTACATTAATACCCACCAAAGTTTACGCAACACTATGGCTGCTCTGCACCCTATCATGTCATTCAGTAATAGCAGCTGATTCACCAATAACAGACGACTCCGCCGCAATCAAAGCAACCAAAAAGGAACCTTGGCAACTTGCGCAGGAAAGCGAAGTATGGTCTCCAGAACCCGCCACAGTGACTGTACCGACGAATGGTGTCCCCTCTGATGCAATTGTATTATTCAATGGAAATAATCTAGACCTATGGCAGGGAGAAAAAGACGGAGCAGCAAAATGGAAAATAAAAAATGGCGACTTAATTGTAGAGCCAAAAGCCGGCAATATTAAAACTAGGGATTCTTTTTGTAATGTGCAATTGCATGTTGAATGGATGACCCCTACTAAAATCACTGATGAACATGGGAAACCTTTAGAAGGTCAGGCGCGCAGCAATAGCGGTATTTTTTTGCAGGAAAGATACGAGGTGCAAGTATTAGATTCCCATCAGAACAAAACCTATCCTAATGGCCAAGCAGGATCTATTTACAAACAAGCCATTCCCCTAGTAAACGCTTCTCGTGCACCAGGTGTCTGGCAAACCTATGATATTATTTTTTCTGCACCTACCTTTGACGCAACTGAAAAATTAACGTCACCAGGAAGAATTACGCTGTTGCATAATGGCGTACTAGTACAAAATAATGTTGAGATACAAGGCGCAACCGCATGGATTGGAAAACCAGAGTATAAGGCTCACGGCTGTGCACCCTTGTCGTTACAAGATCACGGCAACCCCGTTCGTTTTCGTAACATCTGGATTCGTAAATTGTAATACATGCAGATTATGATAATTTAATCATTTTTTTTGCAACATTTACAACCAGATGTGTCGGCACTCTAACTCATCGCATAAGATATTTTCATTAGACATTGCTTTTAAAAGCGTGCCTTACAAAAGCTTTTATACATGTATTTTTACGATACAGCTTTTTACCAAACAGTTATTACTAAACATTTCTACCATACAATTTTTTAACATACCTTAATCTACTTTTAGCTTGGCGGGTGTAACTATGTCTTTCGTAAAATCATTTTTAACGTGCCTGATACTGGTCAGTTACAGCGCACCTTCTTTTACCGCAGACGTTAATAACACGCTCACCGCTTTTAAAGATGACCCCATATGGAAAAGCGTCGCCGCAGTGAATGTCGCTGGCAACAAACTTAACGTGATCGAAAAAAAATCGACTAACAATAATATTATTGTGAACACTGGCGATTTTAAAAAAAGTAAACATCTAACAAGCAAAGTATTTTTTGGAGACACACTCTTAACCATGGAATATTTGCTACCGCAGGAATCAAGTGCAAAAATATTTTTACAAGGTCGTTACGCTATTACTCTTACACCTAAAAGTAAAAATAATGAATGGCAACAATTATCCGTTAAGTTTCGCGCTCCACGATTTAACGAAGCAAGTCAAAAAAGCCAATTAGCATTTTTTTTAGAAGTACGTATCAATGGTGAGTTGGTTAGCACTAATCAACTACTAAGTAACCAGGATGAAAATGCTATTACGCCATGGGAAAGCAACTCAGGCCCTACCACAATTCTTGCCAATGGACCTTTTGCATTTCGACATTTTAATTCGTTGCCCGCAGATTACTCCAACGTAATACCACCCGAAAAAACGGGCGGTGCAACAAATGCTGCCGAACTAATTGATTACGTAGCACTGGGGAAAGAAACATTCGAAGCTGTTGGCTGTAATGTTTGCCATACCACGACACCTAATAATACCGCGGCCAGCACCGGCCCAAATTTATTTGGTCTGTTTAGACCTGAACCACGTACGCGCGATGTTGTTGAAGGCGGTGAAGGCCATCGCTTTACCATCAAAGCAAATCATGAATATTTAGTTCGCAGTATTCGTTCACCCGCAGAGCAACTAGCTATTGAAGAAACGGGCACAAAAAAAGGCGAAGCCTATCCTGCGCTTATGCCTCCAATTTCCACTGAAGTTGTTAGCGACATGCAAATTGAAGCCATTGGCGCTTATCTGGCAACGCTCAACGAACCACAACATCAGGGCCCGGTAACACGACTCATGAAGCAAGGTAGCGTTGAAAAATATGATCCCATTAATGACCGACTGCAGTTGCTAGTAGATGACCAGGTACGCGTTCAACGCGGACCTCTTGTGAGTGCAATCAACTCTGGAGCTTCTGCCCGAGCAATACACGTTGGTTTAGTGAATAGTATTAATTATTCTTTTGACCCAAGCTCTCTTGCGATCGTTAAAATTTGGCAAGGTGGTTTTTTAGATATGACGGGTGAATTCACCAATCGCGGAGGAAAAGGTTTAAAGTTAGGTTTCGAAAGTCGGGAAATTAATTTAGGCGAGCAACAATATTTAGTTGCTCCACTGAATCGCAAGGGAAATGTAATTGATTTCTCGTTTAAAAATGCAAAATTTGGCGATGCGGAAGTTATTAAAAAATCGATTTACAGCACGCAAGATCACCTCACACAATTGGCAGAAGTTGATGCACAATTTTTAGGTTACACGCGTAATTCTAAAGAGAAACAACAAGCACCGGTTTTCCGTTATCGAGTTGGAGAAAATGTGCTTAATGTACAAACCACCATTGCAGAGAGTGGAGACCTCACCGTTCATGTCACTGGCGAACTAAAAACTGCACAAACGTTTGCGGTGAACAATACGCTTTTGCAAAAACCAGAAACAAATGCCGGCCAATTAGAAAACTCTTTGTGGACTTTGCCATCCGGAAAAATTAACGCGCAATTAAAAGCAAAAATTGCACTGGCAACCAACACTTGGCACGCCCCTAAATCTATTTTTAATAATCGCAAACAACCGCTAAAAATTGTTGCCGCAACCGCAAACTTACCTGCGGGCTACAGCATCCAAAATTACTATCCACCTAAGGATAATTTTGGCCGCGAACAATTATTTGAAGCACTCGGCCTCGCCCTCGCCGCCG
>JANPKH010000403.1:0-6166 GCA_031425935.1 Gammaproteobacteria bacterium
TGATCCTCCCCCGATAAAATGGACACCCGTTTCATTATGCAAACCGCTGCTCATATTCCATCGGGGAAACATAATCCAATCCGGAATGTAACCTGACCGAATTGTAAAACTGATTGATGTACCGACTAAGCGAACGGCGCAAATTTTCTACACTACTAAAAACTGTACCCCTGATAAGTTCCGCCTTTAAGCTATGATAGAAGGATTCCATAAAAGCATTATCTGTGCAATGTCCTGGGCGGTTTACGCTATGGTTTAATTCATACTTACGCAGCATTGATTGAAACTCCCAACCCGTAAACTCACCGCCTCTATCCGAATGAATAATAATACCTTTAGGAAAATTTCTCTTTTTCAGAGCATACATCAGGGCATCAGTACTTAATTTCGTTGTTCTTGTTTCTGCAAGCGACCAACCAAGGATACGGCGTGAACACTGGTCCATTACTGTGGCCAAATATTGCCAACGCCCCTTCAACTTTAAATAGGTAACATCCGTTACCCATACCTGATCCAGGGCTGTAGCATTTCCGTGCTCAAGCAGCAGATTATTTCCTTTTGCTACAAATCTTTTCAGCCCCGGTTGACGACGAGTTACTAGTGACACTCGACCACGTAAATTTGCTTCACGCATAAGCCTCTCAACCCTTTTCCTGCCCACCTGAATACCTTGTGCTATCAGCGCTTTAAATACTCTCGGGCTGCCATAACGACTTTCACTCTTCTCATAAATAATGGCAATTTTCTGAAGTAAATACTGATCATCTTGGGTGTGCATGGAAGTATCTCGCTCCAGCCACGCGTAATAACCACTGCGTGATACAGACAACCACTTACACAACATCGCTATTCCAAACTGTTCTTTGTATCTGAGGATAAATCCAAATCTTTCTGATGTTGTTCCGCCAGATACAGTTGCCACTTTTTTAGCAGGTCGTTCTCCTGCTTTAAGCGATGCACTTCTTTTTTGAGTGCAGCAAGTTCAGTAATTTTTTGGGGGGGAGCCTTCTTCTTTCTACTCATGCCGATCCTAACCTTTCCATCACGCTGTAAAATACCCTCTCGATATTCTCGTCCCCATCGCGATAGCATCATCGGATGAATACCCAACCCCTCAGCAACATCCTTAACTTTATTGTCGGGATGAAAACTCAATTTAACAGCGCGGATTTTAAATTCACTTGAATAAAACCACGTCTTCCGTGGATTTTTATACCCTGGCATCTTAACACCTCTAAGTTAATCAGAGGTGTCCACTAAAGCGGGGGAAGTTCATGCGGTGCTTCAGCGATTTGTTAGGCCTACATAGACACCTCAAGGTCTGTTACTTCAAGCGACCAATAATAGTCCATTACAAGCTCACCAGAGTCTTCCATTTTTATAGGAAAACCAAACCTTTCATCATAGGTAACACGGAGGGCAGTAGGCATACAGTACTTTTCAGCCTCACCCAAATAGCACTTTAATTGTTCCTGTGCCAACTCAATACGACTGTATAGATCATTAGGTGTTAGCGATAACCAATACATTTCTTTTTGCTTTGAGCCTATAGATTGGCCTTGCTTACACTTACCACCCGATGCAGCATATTTTGCACTAATGAGACGGCGGTTTTTTAAAGTTACTTTTATTGGTAAAGTGCCACACGGATCATTTTCAGTAACACTTATAGTTTCTTGCTTTACTACATACGAAATTTTCATGCCTTCAAAATGTGACCACTTTTCTCTTTGAATTTTCATGGCCGCTATAGTTTTCTCAAGAACTTCCTTCTCAATTTTATATACACGAGCTTCATTTGGTAATGGCCCCAAGTTCAAATAGATCAGCTCTTCCTTTTCAGCAAGACAACTCAGAGAAGCTGCTAAAAGCGCAAAAGAAATAAAAATTTTAATTATTTGCATAAGGTGCAAACTCATAATGGCCTAACGCCGAGTTCAGCGGCAGTTTTTAGGTTGTGGTTTTATGGAATACTTTGCGCAGCAAACCATAAAACCGCGACTTAAAAACTGTCCAGCGCAGGCACGTAGTGCCGGAGCGTTGCTGGAACGACTTGTTATGAAATAAAACTTGGCAAACACTAAAAACCAGTTTCATTATTTCAGATAAAACTGGACTTGCTAATACGACCATGAATTTATTGGCGCCAAACTACTAATTACTTCAAAGCGCGGCTAACCAAGCACACGAGAAAACATTACTTTAGCGAAAGCACGTTTTCGCAATATTTTCTTAGCGGGTAATTTAACGAAACTTGCAGAATTGCATAAACAGAAATGCTAGAAATTACGGCCAGCTATGTCCTTGTGAAACCTGCACAAACTACCCGCAGCATGGAAGCCCAAAAAACACTAACAGTTTTACTTTATAACAGTTTATTACACAGCGATCACTATATAACCCGCAGGATTTAATTCCAATTAATTTGTCGTCTATCTGTATAACTCCAGAATTATTAGTTTTCTTACGCGCTAATTATTCATACAAATCAGAACGTTAGCTGGCGTTCGAATTAACTCCGTAGTTATACAGCTTGCTATCAATCAATTAACTTCTATTTACATCAACTAATCAGAGATCACGCACCGATCTGACTAGGCTGAAATAACGCCCCATACTCTGCCTTACCCATTGAGGCGGTTTTGCAGTTGTCGCGATGAGCTGCAGAGATAAGTAAACCGTAAAAAACAGAAGACAAATTAATCGGCTTTTAAACGATAATGGCCTGTCACTGGGTATTCGAATAAAGCATCTTCTTCACGAGCACCTCTTCCAATATTGTGAATTACGAGCGGCACCCCATTCTGTGAGCGCTTGTCACTTACAATCATAATATGCGGAAGCTTACCCGAAATCAGGCTGGTAACAAAATCGCCCGGTTTATAGTCACGTGGATTTTGTGTTACCGGTAGCGTCAATTCATTTCGTTGAAAGTACACTTTTAAATTAGGAACTCGCCTATGATCAATATTTTTATCCGTGCTAGATAACTTCCAGTTTTTTGGATATGACGAAAAAGATTTTTTCATGTCTTCGTGAACTAATTTTTGCAAATCCATATTTTTTGATTCGCGCAAAGCTCTTATTATCACGTCGGTGCATACGCCTTTTTCAAGAGGAATATCTCCTTTAGGATAGGTCAACTTGGTATAGGAGTGATCATAAAAAACAGTAACACCAACCTGCTTTCTCGCTGATTCAACCAAAGCGATCTCATCCGCTACAGCAAACAAGGTAATCAGCATGCTGCATAAAATTAATATTTTAATCCTGTTCATTGTTTTTCCTATAGATCTCTCACTACACAGGCGATACTAATGTTATTTTTATATCTACTAATGCGCTACTGTTAAATTATTCATCCATTTTTTTCGTTTGATACGCAACATCACCGGGATAAATTTAAGGCCATCTTCTAAAAACATAAACGCATAAATAATGGTGAAGTGAAATCCACCCCAGAATACTGCCATAGCGTAAATGGGTAAACCTAAACCCCACATCACAATAGTATCTATAGCTAAACAAAATTTATTGTCGCCACCCGCTCGCAGCACACCAATAATACGCACTAAATTAAATATCTTTAACCAAACCAATACACAAAATACTGCGAGGGTTTGCATTAATAAATTGGTAGTATCAATAGTAAGCGGAGTAAAAATTTGTAATATCCACGGGCGAGAAAACCATAGGCATATTGAAAGACCCACCACTAAAAACAAGGTTAAGTACTCAAAAAATTTCTGTAAACGCCAAGCCTCCATTTTATTATCAGCACCCAGTGCGCGACCAATTAATACAGCCGAAGCACTTGCCAAACCCACGAACAATGAAAAGAAAATACTCTCTATGGGTACGACCATACCCATAATCGCCAAAGCATCTGTGCCAGCATAACCAGTCACCACATGATAAGTCGCATTACCCAGCGCCCAAATGCCATAGTTAGCGACAAGAGGCAAGGCAAACACCAGGTATCGCTTGACATGCACACCGTTCAAACCCAAACGCAATTGCTTTATATTTAACGCGAAGCCGTGTTTTGTTCCGTAGACCCACGCCATAATCACCAACAGCTGCACTACCCGTGCAATTAAAGTTCCCCATGCCGCACCTACGATACCTAAAGCTGGCAAACCCCAATTTCCCATAATTAAACCGTAATTGAGCAACACATTAATCACTGCTGCAATGATGCCAGCAACCAATGCCATGGTGGTCTGCCCCAATGCCCGCAACGCGGCCTCATAAATGACGATAACTTGCGTAAGTAATATGACTGGTGCAGTGATTACTAAAAATTGTGCCGTAAGTTCTGCAACTGTAGCGTTAGGTGTAATCCACGGTACCCACACCGGCGCAGCAAAACCACACAAGAACATGAGCGGTATAACGATAAAAGCCCCCACCACTAGCGAAACTGCAAGCGTACGTTGGCAGCTGGCAAAATCTTTTGCGCCACTGTATTGCGCAATTAAAATACTACCTCCCGTTGCAAAACCACTCATTAGAACTAAAAGTAGAAAGTGAATTTTAGCTGCAAGGCCAACAGCAGCAATTGCCGTTTCACCGAGAGGAGCCACCATGATTACGTCGGCCATGCCTAAAAAAGACTGCAGCAATATTTGCCCAGTGACTGGCAACGCAACCAAAAGCATTGTCCATACAAACTTTCTTTGACTTATATCGCTTTGATTTACTACGAAAGACACGTACTTCTCCAAACAGGGGGGGAAAACTGCATTATAGAATTGCTTGTAACAGCAAAAGGAAAATATGCGAGGGTAACTTACCCAACATTGCAGCTAATTTAAAATTAAAAACTAAAAAAACGCATTAGCAACCTAATATCACATCACTACGTAGATTTGCAAAATTACTCGCAGCCCTAAGCAGTGGCTCTTCATGATGGATCCTGGCCCAATACCCCCTGGCAATCCATATATTTACATTTTTTATTCATAGATCTGACACTCTGGCAACAAAGTTAGTCTAGCCTAGTAAATGAGTAAAGAGCACATAGCATTGAGTAAGTTGCCAGTGACCAATCAGCATAATAATAGAGCCTAGTACATAGATGAGCGAAGATACACAGAAGCTGTCGCTAAAGGAAAAAATTGGCTACGGCCTTGGCGATACAGCATCCAATTTCTATTGGCAGACCTTTTCAATTTTTCTTATGTATTTTTACACGGATTTTTTCGGATTACCGGTGACTTCTGTGGCGACTATGTTTGCAGTAACCCGTATATGGGATGCATTGGCAGATCCCATCATGGGGATGATCGCAGACCGTACAGTAACTCGCTGGGGTAAGTTTCGCCCCTATTGCTTGTGGTTCTCCCTGCCACTTGCGGCAGCTGGAGTTTTAACGTTCACCACACCTGATCTGAGCGAGAGCGGCAAATTAATTTACGCGTACATTACCTACACGTTGATGATGACCCTCTACACTGCAATCAACATCCCTTACAGCGCCTTAATGGGCGTAATTACACCAAATTCTCTAGAGCGCACCAAACTTTCCTCCGCACGTTTTGTAGGCGCCTTTTGCGGGGCAGTCTTCGTGCAGCAATTCACACTGGATCTAGCCATATTTTTTGGCAATGGCGACACAGGCAAAGGCTTTCAACTCGTCATGGTTCTTTATGGTGTTCTTGCAGCGAGCATGTTTCTTTTTACATTTATATCAACCAAAGAGCGCGTTGAGGCCTTCAAGGTTAAGTCCGACATTAAACGCGATATAAAAGACTTCTCAATGAATGGCCCCTGGTTAATCATGCTTCTTCTCGGCCTCTGTGTGTTGTTTATGTTTTCTATTCGCAGCGGCACTACTATTTATTATTTGAAATATTACGTGGGCGACGAGAGCTTGACCAAATGGTTTCTCACTACCGGTGGGATTGGCGCATTGGCGGGCGTAGCCCTTACCGGCTACTTCACAAAATTAATGGGAAAACGCCGGCTCTACATGCTAATGATGCTCCTCGGCGGCGTTCTCACTATGGCTTTTTATTTTATTGAACCTAGCAATATTAGGCAGATGTTTGCCCTGAATATTTTAATCGCCTTCGTTATGGGGCCAAACGCCCCACTAGTTTGGGCGATGTACGCCGATACGGCTGACTATTCGGAATGGAAGACCGGCCGCCGCAGGCTCGCC
>JANPKH010000404.1:0-8479 GCA_031425935.1 Gammaproteobacteria bacterium
GATCCGCTATTTGCTAGCGGAAATTTTGCTACAACGGTGGATAAGCATTTTTTAACAAAGCGGTAAAGCCATCAGTAAACCAACGACCAGCATGGGGGGCGCCAGCCATAGCGCCGGTCAACTTGCCACTTATCGGTACTACATAAGTCGGATCGCAAAAGCGGTCAAAACCTTTGGCTGGATCCGTAGGATCAATGATGCCCGCAGTTGCAACACCATCCGATTCTCCCGGCGGTTTTACCCAAACATAAGCATCAATACCTGGCGCTGGAGCAGCGGTTGGACGCTCACCAATACCGGAAGCCTGGTTACACCACATACCGCGATGGTTACGACGATCAATTCTTGACTGATCTACAAAGGTATCAACATTGGTGCTGGTTGATAGCGCAGTAGGACGACCTGCACCACCCCAACCATTACGCGAGGTATCCACCAACATTCCAATAGTGGATGGGAAACCATTGCTGATCATTTTGGTACGCCATGCATTCACGAACGAGAATTCACTGAAATGGGCATTCCACTCATAGAACTTCGCTTGACGCACTTGCGTGCCACCATTGCCTGGCATTGGCAGTGATGCGTATTCATCAAGGAATGGCTCTTTTAGCGGGGTGCTATTTGCGGTGTTAGAGATGAAACCGGCGATACTGTTTACACCATGAGTAGTGCCTTTAATTGCATTACCAATCAAGGTCGTTGCTTTATCGAGGTTTTCCGGCCAGCCCAACCAGCCTGAATGGCCGATATCGATATAGCTGTACACGTTGGTTATCGGGTAAAGCGCATTCAAGGTGAACTGCGTTGCTTCGACATAACCACCTGCACCAGCAGCTTCCTGGCAATCTGGATCACTCATGTTAGTAACCAGATTAGGCAAGGAGTCCGGCTCAATGACCGCAACTATGCGAATACCTTTATATTTGGCATCACCAAGTGCGGCAACCAGTGGTGTTACGTATTCATTTTTATAGCGGTTGAAACCATTTTCCTTGATTTTCAATTCACCGTTAGACGCAAGTGCAAAGCAATCGCGGTTAGGCAAATCGTAAACCACTACGAGGAACAGGTTTGCACCTTGATCAAGTGCGGCATCCAGGTGATCACGTAATCCCATCGCGTTAGGATCGATTGGATCAATGGCACCAATGCGGTCCATCCAGACTGCAGTGTTGTAACCCGCAATGCTCGCTCCACCAAAGGTACGGGCATTGGTCGCCCAATCCTGGTTGACATACCATTTAGTTGGCGTATTGCTCACGAATGGGTTATCCAAGCGTGGGCCCATGCTGCCAGCAGACGAGCTTGACATTGCTACTCTAGAGCTAGTTGGAGTAGAGCTTGCCGCGACACTTGCTGGTTTAGAGCTTGCGGCAATACTTGCTGGTTTAGAGCTTGCAGCTATGCTCGCTGGAGTTGAACTTGCTGCGATACTTGCTGGCCTAGAACTCGCAGCTATGCTTGCTGGAGTTGAGCTTGCTGCAACACTTGCTGGCCTAGAGCTCGCAGCTATGCTTGCTGGTTTAGAGCTAGCAGCAATACTCGAACCTGTACTTGTACCTGTACCATTACACTTAGGTACAACAAAGTTGCTACCAGAAGCATGACTCAGCTGTAGCCCAAAGTTTACTGATTGGCCTGCATTCAAATTTCTACCACTTGCCGTAACCGTGTTACCAGATTGAACGATGGTGGCATTCCAGCTACCCGTAATAGAAATGGGCTGAGCAAAAGGCAGAGTTACACTCCAACTACTTACCGATGCGCCATGATTAGTAACAATGATGTTATTTAGTACTGCCCCGTTACCCCATACATCTGCATTACCAATTGTACAACCAAGAGAACCGGTCGCTGATGAGCTTGCTGCAACACTGGCGGGAGTCGAGCTGGCTGCGGCACTAGCGGGAGTAGAACTAACAGGCCTAGAACTTGCGGAAACGTTTGAACAAACAGCACCCGTTATCGTGGGTCTCTCGGCAGCTAACCCATTATTTTTATTGCCTTGCACACCAAAACTAACCGATTGCCCAGGCTGAATAGTGCTGTTCCAGCCTAAGGCCGTTGCTGTGTAGGGATTACTACCGCTCACAGTTGCATTCCAGGAGCTAGTCATTCTATTGGCAGCATATTGCCAACCCACCGTCCAACCATTGATCACCGTAGCAGTGTCATTGGTAATGGTAATAGAACCGCTAAAACCGCTACTCCATTCATTATTAATGTTGTAACTACAGGTGGCCGCTTGGGCCTGTGTTGACGCTATGCCTAAGGTCAGAAGTACTGCCAAACCCAGGGTGCTCTTAATAGGAACTTGCATTTAACGTTCTCCGAATTTTAATTATTGGAAAGAGTAGAAAAAACCTATTTAGTATTAATATCATCTGTTATCCAAAGGTGAACCCCAGATGTGTTGATTACGCTTCTATAGCTTTTACGTATTTTTCGCATATTTTTATTATAAAATTGTTACGTATATTTACCGTTGTTGTAGCTTAGTTGTACATTCAAACGAAGCAAAAACCATAGCTTTGCTTCTAGTACAACCACCGATCTTCTTATTGTTGGTTGAAAAATTTTCTAATCATCAATGTTAAAATATTGAATCAACTTAAATGACATAATATTTAACATCGCATGATTATCGTGCAGAAAAAACTTTACATCGTCCTTTTGCAGGTTTTTTTAGGATAGGAAGACGATTCGACTTAGATAAAGACCTACAACTACGTAAAGATGAACTTAAAAATTAGCGAATTCGAAAATACCCGCGCAACTTTCTGCAAAGCATTATGCTTTTGTTACAACTTTAATTTTTGGATAACCAAACATTTATAAAACATCCTGAGCATTAACAACCACTGATAGTTTCTTGCACGCCCAACCTACAAACTGTTACCCCATTACTCATAAAAAAATAAACATGAATTAAAAATGAGAATTTTGGTAGCCATCACCATGTTACAACCATTTAAATTTCATTTTTTCTCTCTTTCAAATTCAATTCAAACCACGGTTTTTCATACAAGAACACAATAAAACATGATTAAAAAAATACGTTAAAAAAATTTGAAGTCGCGCAAAGTTTGAATACACACAAAAACACATGTATAGATACCAAATTTCTCATATGAACGATGCAAGGCTTAGGCTAATTTTAAGCTCATCACTACGAACCTAAACTATCCCATACTTATCTATTATCGCGGCTAATCAATAAACCACAAGTTACCTTTCAGTCGGTAAAGGCGGCCTTAGCAGTGAGTTATTCAACACAAATGCCACGCAATTTATCGTGCGGGAATCGTTGCTTTAACCGTAGAATGAAAAAAGGGGATGTTAATTAAACTATTGGTTGTAATGCACCGTGCTAAGCGAAAATTTTCAGGCCACCAAACCTTGTCCATGAAATAGCAAAACAAAACTTGGAAATAAGTCGAGTGGCGAACAGGGTAATAAGGGGAAATTAATCATCCGCTATGTTCGGGATGGCATGAAGTATTTGCAAACAATGAAGCTCATTTAAAACTCAGCACGTACGATTATCCATCGCTCCCGTTAAGCTCTAAGTAAATTTACACAATTATAAGATTAGCAATTAACACAAATAGCATATAAAACTAATTTGCTAGGCCATAAAGATCAAACAAAAGCGCAGACTTTTTATACAAACAACTTAAATCCTTACCTGTAAAAAACACAATCGTCATAGGCAGCTTTATAAATAGCATTTGAGGCTGCGTAAGAATCATTCATTACTTGCTGCTCTTGTACTGATTTACCACGAAATAACATTAACGAAACAATATCGGCACGAGATCCCAGCGCAAGGGCAGCAGCAATATTCAACTCCTCTGACTTAAGCGATAAACCTGTTGCCACACCCTTGGCATAGTAGCGACAATTCTCGTTCTCGTTCTCTGAGTAGCGGTGGCTTACATACACTGCCACTACACAAATAAAAACCACAGCGGTAACGGCCGAAATCAATACAACTTCAATTTTACGGATATTCATGGACAACCCACTACTGTTAATACTTGGACTCAAAAACAACAACGATACAAAAATACTTGTTGCAGAATCCCCAACGCATACAACAAAAGCATCCTAGTGCTAGCTTACCTATTAATATTAGCTAGCTTCTAAATATTAGCTAGCTTCGGCTTCAACATCAGCCTCAGTTTCAAGCAAGAATTTTTTCTTGTACTCGCTAGGCGTAATACCTTCGTTTTTCTTAAAGAAATTATTAAAGGTAGCCTTACTATTAAAACCAACTTCATACATTATATCTAACACGCTGGAACTACGATACTTTTCGCTTGCCAACATGGCTTTGGCTTCATTAATACGGTACTTATTAATAAACTCATAAAAATTGGATTGATAATGCCCATTAATTAATGTTGAAAGAGTTCTTGGGGAAACAGCCAGCATAGTAGCCAAACTTTCTAACGTTAGCGAAGAGTCCATGTAAGGCTTTTTAACGAATATCAATTCCTCTAGACGCTCAACATGGCTTTGATTAATAGGGTTTTTAACGCTTTTAACGGTTATTAAACCGAGCTTTTCAATATCCTCAAAGACAACCGAACGGCACGATAGACTAATTAAGGTAGAAGCAAACATAAGGCAAGTCAAATAGTTAGCAGTTAGCCCCACAATACCAACATCAAATGCAAAGTTATATTTTATTGTAACAATAATCACAGACGCAATTAACAAAGCCACTACCCATAAGAATAGGGAACCCCATACCAAAATATTTATCCAAGTAAAATCAGCTTCATTAAAAGTGGAGAATTTGTTTCGCATTGATTTTTTATAATTATTTAGTTCAACCAAACACATAATTCCGAAAAAAACACGTAAAACTTCTCGCGTTAATGTAATGAAAAATATTGTTATCGACTCAGTCAAAAAGCTATATTTTATTTGTAAACTTGCTTTAAATTCCGGTGCAAGTGAATGATAAAAAACCAACTGATGCAGCTCAAAAATAAAAAATGGCAACAAATACAATAAATCTGACCAACTTAAAGCATAATTTTTATAAACCAACGAACGCATATACCATAACAGTAACGGTCCCTGCACCCAATAACCAGCTTCAAACACATAAAACCAGTTAGGAAATTCTTTTATCGCTAGCGGATGAACGCCGGCGCCATAATTAATTAATATATCAAGCGGAATTATTGCATTTGCTGCAAAAAAAGCAGCTAACAAAAATTTGGACTGCATTGCCACTTGCTTGGTAAGGAAAATATTAATTATGAAAAATAAACACAAAAATGATGTGATAAGCAAAATCACATCATGAGTATTGAAAAGAATTTTATTCATAAAACGTACCCGTAATTAATACTAGGCTTAAACACAAAGCAGGTGGGTTAAAACTGAAAAGCGGTAATTATTATATTTTTATAACAATAGGCCTAATACAAAATCACATTGGATATGAAAGAAACTTTAGCACTAAAAATACTACTATTGTAGGAATTTACATTATTTTTCCAGTGACATCCGCCGGTAACCGGTTACATTTAAGGCCAATGTACACGATTAGACCTATTAACTCAATTTCTCTTTAGCGGTATAAATCTAAAAATAAAAGCCAATTAGGACCATTGCCAAATTACAATATTGAATCCACCATGACGGATTTTTGGAGGGTTATTCGTTCTGGCGATAAAGGTCCCATTGACGTTTGAAACGTGTCATAGCCTATGTGACTTATTCTTAATGGCTTGCTCCTAAAAGCTAGGATAAATTATTATATAAATAAAAAACGCGACTCGTAAGTCGCGTTTTAGCATTACAGCTTTAATTTAGTGGCGCCGTAGTATCGATTGGCTTTAGGTTCACGTTCATTTCGGCCAAATTGCCTATAACTAACGCTCACTGGCCAATTGGCACTTTGGTCATTAGATCCATCGGTCTAAATAGACAAAATATCATCCTAGCTTTGTCTAGACTATTAAACGATCGACGCATCTATCTAAATTAATGGCATGGCGCATTAGACCTGCCAAGTGGGTGTTATAAAATGCTTTACTTTGCTGCAAGAGGTGCGGCATCAGGTGTAAATACCTGTATCGCTGCAGTTACAAAAACCAAAGGAGCATTCCAATTTATGGCTATTTCGTTGCTAGCATAACTACAGGTGGCATCCACATAAGACTTCGCGGCAATTGTTGATGGGTATGGCGTACTACAATCACTCTTATCCTGTTGGCCCGGGTTCGGACCACCTACTAAAAATCCGGGAATCGCACCAGCAATACCGTCTGCATCTGATGGACGATGGTGAATATTGACTGGCAAACGGCTACCAAAACCGGTCACAAAAGAATAATCAGTAGCGTTGCGCCCCATCAAATAGTCCAACAATGACTGCGCTGAATTTAGATATTCGGTCTTTGTTTTATCCAACTGATATGCAGTTAATAGCATGAATGCCTGACCCGCAGCACCGGAGTTACTACCCCAGCCGAAGTCCCCATTTTCCATCGAAACAGCATAAGCAGAAGTCGCTTTTTTAGCAGCATAACTTGCTGCAACACCATCAATTCGGCTCTTAATAAGCGCCTTGTCGGCAATAGGAGTCAGTGAATTTAAGTTGTTTGCGAGAGATACCCATCCCAGGCTTTTTACGCCACCCCACCAAGGTACATCTGCGCTTACTGAGGTTGGGTTCATAGCAGTGTAGTAACTATCATCTTTAGTCGTTATATAAAGCTCAGCTGCGGCCCACACAAATTCATCTGTTGCATCGCCATCACCATAGGTTCCCGTCGAAATATCAGTAGGTTGACTGTAATAAATAGCGGGATTAGCCTTTGCCCACGCATAGGCTAACTTGGAAGCTGCAAGCATCTGTGCAGACTTACCAGGATAGGTCGCTTCGTGAGCAGCATAAATACGGCTGGCCATTGCCATAACAGCAGCAAAATCCAGGGCTGAAGTGGTAGTTTTTTGAACCACGTAGCGATCAGACGTGTCGGCTGCAGGCATGACAAATCCGCTAAACCCCTTACTTGTAAGTTTGAAGTAAACGCCACCGTCATTCGGATCCTGCATTGCCAGCATCCATTCTAAATTCCACATAACTTCATTCAACAAGTCAGGTACCGCATCACCACTCTCAGGAATATTAAGATTTTGGCTGTTGAAATAAGCAGGTAGACTTTCATAAGCGGCCATTAACATGTAAGTGCTAATGCCAGCGTTAATGATGTATTTGTTGTAATCACCTGCGTCGTACCAGCCTTTAGGTGCGGAAATAATTGTGCCCGCAGGACGAGTAGCCGTGGCCGCAGATGCATGAACCCGCACAACATTATCTAAGTGCCCAGCTGCACGCTGGTAAACACCAGCATTGACTTCCAGCAACGCGGTACTCGCACGATTAAAGTAAAACGCTTTAATAGCAGCCGCATTTAACGCATCGTAAGCAGTTGCAGAAATTTTGAAACTTGCTGAATTAGCTACCCCCGCCACTCGTAATTCATAATCGCCCGCCGTTTTTAGAGCGCTAAAATCAGCTAGCTTGACTGAATCTAATGCAGGGAGCCAAGTAGCGGCAGCACTAAGATTACCAGTGAACACAACAGTTTCAGTGCCCGCATTTACGATAGTGAACGCTGTGGCATCCACTGCAGGAATAACAGCCAGCTTTTCGGCGTTAGGTTGAAAGCCAAGCTGATTCAGTTTGATGTTAGCTGGAACTGTAACTACTGGTGGAACAACGGCGTGTATACATGGGCTGGTGGTGCCTACGGCTGCAGTACCTAGAGTAGCAATCCCACCATCAGTAGACGTAAAACTGATCCAATTGAGATTAAAATCATTGCCTTTCATTTGTAAACAAACAGAATGTGTACCTTCGCTGATACTACCTAGTGTCTGATTCAGGCTGGCCCAAACTTGCCAACCGCCTGTTGCAACCACCGTAAAGTCAGTACCTATGGCAACGCTGTCAATTTCTATATAGAAAGCCCCGCCACTTTTTGCAGATGCTACGCGCGCTTCAGCCGCAAATGTTCCGGCTTTAGAAACGACTATGGTATATTCCAGCCATTCATCCGCAGCAATATAACCAACGTTATAGCCATCGCCGACATCCATTGCAACTTCAATATCAACTGCATCAGTCTTATATTTGCCACCTTCATTAGCGGTAGTTGCATCCGAAAACCGCAGATAATCCTCAACTTCCAGTTTAAGACTTGTAGGTGCTGTGGTTGATGCTGCAACCGAGCTTACTGCTGTAGAGCTAACTGCTGTTGAACTCACAGACAAGGAGCTTGACGCAACGGAGTTTTTCTTATCGCTTCCACCACAAGCAAATAAGGAAGCAGCAATACTCAATAAGGCCACATGCCTTAAAGTTTGTTTAATATTCATTTGAATTACCTAAGTTTTCGCAGACTTCTAGCTTGAATGATTGTTATGTTTGTTTCCTTGCCGAAAC
>JANPKH010000405.1:0-13895 GCA_031425935.1 Gammaproteobacteria bacterium
GAAGCAGACATCTATATTGCGTATGGCAAATTTGACCAAGCGGAAGAAATGTTACTCAACGGTTTGGCCAAAGATCCGCAGTCGAGCGATATACGTTTAAAATTGTTAGAAGTTTATTCACAAACGCAAAATGCTGCCGAATTTGATAAGCATTATGCTGCCATTTTACCTCTTGCTTCTGAGTTTACGAAAAGCCGGGCATCTGAACTACGTGCAAATATTGCTGGCGCGAGTAAATTTTCAAGTGCATCGCCAACTTTGCAATCTAAGCCTGCGGTCGTCATTCCAGTAACTCCTGCTAACGTTGAAGATGAATTTAGCTTTGACTTGGATGACGATGTTACAGTTGTCAATCATGATAAAACGCAAATAAAAAGTTCTCCTTCTAATGCAACCACTCAACGCTACAGTTTGGATTTGAATGATGCACCAGCTGCTAAAGGTGGAAGCAGTATTAACATAGAAGATGATGACTTCTCTTTGGATTTAGATTCAGATTCAGATTTCAGTTTGGATTTGGATACAAGTAAGAATAAGGGTGACAAATCAGAGGCGGAGGATTTATCAGAAATTTCGCTTGCTCTGGACGGCCTTGAAGATGACCTTATTGATGATGATCTTGAGGTTGCTGAGGTCGACGAAGAGTTTAGTTTTGATTTTAATGAATTAGAAACTAAACCTAGCCAATCAACCTCGAAAGAAAGCGCTAATAAAGCTCCACTGTTAGTGGACAGCAATGCTGATGATTTTAATCTTGAATTAGATATGAATGACATCGATTTGGCGGCGTTAGATCATGAGATGGAAGGTCTTGATGCGGATCTTGAATCTTTAGATTTTGATGAGGTTAAGCCACCTAGTAAAAATTCTACTTATAAGCTTGATCCTATAGCTGATCAGGAAGAAGAGATAGATTGGTCTGAAGATAGTGATCTTGATTTGGAGCCCACAACATCAAGTTTGGCATCGCTAAATGATACAAAGCCCCGGTCTTCAGTAGATGATGAAATTGATGATGATGTATTTGATCAAGCATTGTCTGATTTCTCTGCAGATAATTTAGATAATGCCGCTGATTCTAATTTGTCTGATGAAGACTTGGATTCAGAGTTGGATTTTATGGCAGATGCCGATGAATCAGCTACAAAATTGGATCTTGCCAGAGCATATATTGACATGGGTGACAACGAGGGCGCACGGGATATTCTTGCTGAAGTAGCCCAAGAAGGTAATGATCAACAGCGTCAAGAAGCCGTAGCTTTATTAAGTCGTATTGACGTTTAGTCTTCCGCTAAAAAAGTACAAAGCCTTGCACAACATATTGTGCAAGGCTTTGTTGTTTCTGGTCTGTTGTTTTTTGTATATTTAACTCACCTGTATGCTTCTGGTTATAGATTTATTTGATAATGTGATACTGCATGAACGAAAACTTTAGTCCTAAACATAAAATTTATACTCGCAATAGCGAAGTGCTTGACGATACTCCTTGGCCGGAAAATATGCGGCGTATAGCTTTGGCTGTGGAATATAAAGGTTCGGATTATCACGGCTTTCAAATGCAACCTAATGGCATAAAAACGGTTCAACAGGCTTTGGAAAAAGCACTGTCGAAAGTGGCAAACGAAGAAATAACCTTGGTATGTGCGGGCCGAACAGACGCAGGTGTGCATGCCACAAATCAAGTTATTCATTTTGATACTCTTGCTGTACGTCCCGCTAAAGCCTGGGTTCTGGGGGCGCGACAACATCTACCGGATACGGTTGGTGTTCGTTGGGCTCATGATGTGCCGCCACAATTTCACGCGCGATTTAGCGCACTTAATCGTACTTATCGTTATCTCATTTCAGATTCGCAAACTTCCTCTGCTTTGCTTCACGATCAAATTACCTGGTCATCGCGTCGGTTAGATGTTGATAAGATGCGCGAAGGTGCGGCTAGTTTGGTGGGGCAGCATGATTTCACTTCTTTTCGTGCAACTCAATGCCAGGCTAAAAGCCCAGTGCGAACCATTTACTATTTGCACATCATCCGTATGGGCGATTTAATCGTATTAGAAGTGCAAGCCAACGCATTTCTTCATCATATGGTTCGTAATATGGTAGGTGTATTATTGGCGGTAGGTACTGGTGATAAGCCAGTCGCCTGGGTGGGTGAAGTATTGGCGGCCAAAGAAAGGAGCCGTGCAGGAGTGACCGCAAAACCTTTTGGGCTTTACCTGGTGTCGGTAGAATATCCTTCTCAATTTGATTTACCGAAATGTCTTCCAGGACCGCTTTTTTTATCCCAACCTATAGGTGGTTTTGCTGCTGAGTTGTAAATATAGCTTATTTTAAATCTGGTTTTAGTTTGTAATGCCTAGTGAAAATGAATATAGGGTTTTGACATTTTAAGTTTTTGATATTGGATTCTGCTATTATCGCCGCCTAATTTTTCAATTAGCTAGAACAGCATCGGTAAGTTGTAACCATTTAGGTTGACCAATTTGTGAATTCTATACGCATCAAAATTTGTGGTATTACCTCTATCGGGGATGCGCAGCTAGCAGTGAATGCTGGAGCTGATGCGATAGGTTTGGTCTTTTATGCTTCAAGTCCGCGGTCAGTGAGTATTGAACAGGCTGCCGTTATCGCGAATTCTGTAGGTCCTTTTGTAACGGTGGTTGGTCTGTTTGTAGATGCTGACGAAGTGTTTATTAGAGATGTACTTGCCAAAGTGTCGCTACATGTACTGCAATTCCACGGCAATGAAACAGCGCAGTTTTGCGAGCTTTTCCAGCGCCCTTACATGAAAGCAATTCGCATGCGGCCTGAACTTGATTTACAGGAAGCAATAGACGCGTACCCTGGTGCAAGCGCTCTATTATTGGATGCTTATCGTCCCGGCGTGCCGGGTGGAACAGGTGAAACTTTCGATTGGCTGAGAGTCCCTATAAATACTGCTCGCCCAATTGTGCTTGCTGGCGGATTAACGCCAGAAAATGTCGCTTTAGCAGTAACTTCCGTATCTGTGTATGGGGTAGATGTGAGTGGTGGTGTAGAGTCTGCTCCCGGTAAAAAAGCTGCCCACAAAATAACTGCGTTTATTCGCAATGCCAAAAATGCTTGAACTTGTGAATTCATTCTGACAATAGGTGATAAACGGTGAGTGACACTAAACAGTATTCTGCTATTAATTACAGCAATTTTCCTAATGCCGAAGGTCATTTTGGCCCTTACGGTGGCCGTTTCGTTTCTGAAACATTAATTTATGCGCTTGATGAATTAGAAGAAATTTATTTTAAATTAAAAGATGATCCTGGTTTTCAAGCTGAGTTTGATAAGGATATGGCACATTATGTTGGCCGTCCTTCACCGCTTTATCTGGCAGAGCGTTGGACCCGTGAATTAGGCGGCGCACAAATTTATTTAAAGCGTGAAGACTTGAATCACACCGGTGCGCATAAAGTAAATAACACAATTGGCCAAGCGCTCCTGGCAAAATTCACAGGTAAATCACGCATTATTGCTGAAACAGGAGCCGGCCAACACGGCGTGGCGACGGCAACTGTAGCTGCACGTTTAGGTCTGCAGTGTCGTGTTTACATGGGTTCTGAAGACATTCAACGTCAAGCGCTCAATGTGTATCGTATGAAGTTGTTGGGTGCTGAGGTTTATCCTGTGACTTCAGGTTCGCGCACGCTGAAAGATGCAATGAACGAAGCCATGCGCGATTGGGCCACCAACGTCGATGACACTTTTTACATTATAGGTACCGCTGCCGGTCCGCATCCCTATCCACAATTAGTCCGTGATTTCCAGTCTATTATTGGCCGCGAAGCCCGTCGCCAATGTTTGGAACAGGCTGGTCGTTTACCGGATGCACTGGTGGCATGTGTTGGCGGTGGTTCAAACGCAATTGGATTGTTTCATCCTTTTCTGACTGATAACGCCGTTAAAATGTATGGCGTAGAGGCGGGTGGGTTGGGTATAGAAACGGGCAAGCATGCTGCACCACTTAATAAAGGTATCCCCGGTGTTTTGCATGGTAACCGCACCTATTTAATGGAAGATGAAAATGGCCAAATCATTGAGACTCATTCTGTCTCTGCAGGTTTGGATTATCCAGGCGTTGGTCCAGAGCATTCTTGGTTGAAAGATATTGGCCGCGTTAATTACGTTGCCATTAACGATGATGAAGCGCTTGCTGCTTTTCGTAAGCTCACACTTACGGAAGGTATTATGCCGGCGTTGGAGTCAAGCCATGCCGTCGCTTATGCCGAAAAACTTGCGCCTACTATGGACAAGGATCAAATTATCATCGTCAATCTTTCCGGGCGTGGTGATAAAGATATTCACACTGTGGCCGGTATCGACGGCATTACCATCTAAGCAAGCATTAGGGAATTTAATCAATGAGTCGTATTTCGCAGCGTTTAAACGAAGCCAAGGCTTCGGGTAAGAAAGTATTAGTCGCTTACATTGTTAATGGCGATCCGCACCCCGAAGCCACACTACCTACTATGATCGAGATGGTTGCGAAGGGTGTCGATATTGTTGAATTGGGTGTTCCTTTTTCTGATCCTATGGCAGAAGGTCCTGTTATTCAGAAAGGTCATGAGCGTGCTTTGGCCTACAATACAAGTTTGAAAGGCACCTTAGAAATTGTTAAACAATTTCGTAAAACTAATGCCCAAACACCCATAGTTCTTATGGGCTACGCAAATCCGATAGAACGTTTTGGTTATCATACTTTTGCCAATGCAGCAGCAGAAGCTGGCGTTGATGGTTTATTGACAGTAGATTTGCCACCCGAAGAAGTTGTGGTGTTAAAAGATGCACTGGATGCAGTCGGTTTGGATAACATTTTTCTACTGGCGCCCACTACGACTGTCGAGCGTGCGCGTAAAATTGCAGCTCATGCCACCGGGTTTCTATATTATGTATCATTAAAAGGCGTTACTGGTGCAGGCCATTTGGATGTTGATGCAGTTAAAGCCAAGCTGGAAGAGTTTGGCCAATTAACCAAGCTGCCGGTGTGTGTCGGTTTTGGGATTAAGGACCCAGCCACGGCAAAAGCCATTGCGCAATTGGCTGATGGTGTGGTGATAGGAAGTGTATTGGTGGAGAAGATGGGTTCGCTTGAAGGTCAACCTGCCGTTACCATTGCCACTGCCGTAGGCGAAATTATTATCGGTATTCGCAATGCAATAGACACCCTTTAATTTTTTATAAAAAGTATTTTTAACGAAAAAATATTGGTCAATCAATCGATAAATTATTTTCGATAAGTAGCTAACAAAATTAAAAGAGAGTTTACGATGAGTTGGTTAGAAAAAATTATTCCTAAATTTGATCAAGTCGATGGCAAGCGTACCAATAAAGTGCCGGAAGGTTTGTGGGAAAAATGCGTAAAGTGCGACGCGGTTTTATATAAACCCGAGTTAGAGAAAACTTTAGATGTGTGCCCTAAGTGTGATCATCACATACGCATTGGTGCACGTGCGCGGTTGAATATTTTTCTTGATCCACAAAATCGTCACGAATTAGCTGCAGATGTAGTACCCATAGATCGCTTGAAATTTAAAGATATCAAAAAATATAAAGAACGGTTAACTGCTGCGCAGAAATTGACAGGTGAAAAAGACGCATTGGTGGCTATGCGCGGTGAACTAAAGGGTATGCCCGTCGTTGTTGTTGCGTTTGAGTTTGCGTTTCATGGTGGCTCTATGGGTTATGTTGTTGGTGAACGTTTCGCACGTGCCGCAAAAGTATCCTTAGAAGAAAAAATTCCATTAATATGTTTTTCTGCCACCGGTGGTGCGCGCATGCAAGAAGCATTAATTTCGTTAATGCAGATGGCAAAAACTAGTGCTGTTATTGAACGTTTAAAAATGCAAGGCACTCCTTATGTCTCGATTATGACTGATCCGGTGTACGGCGGTGTGTCTGCCAGCTTGGCGCTACTCGGTGATATTAATGTTGCAGAGCCGGGTTCACGTGCAGGCTTCGCTGGCCCCGGTATTATCGAGCAAACTATTCGGCAAAAATTACCTAAAGGGTTTCAGCGCGCAGAATTTTTACTTGATCACGGTGCTATTGACATGATTATTCATCGTCGCGACATGCGTGATAAAATTGCTGGCCTGATTGCTAAATTTACTCGTCAACCCACACTCAATTAATTCTCTCTCTGTATGAGACATGCATCATTAGCCGAATGGTTAGAGTGGCTTGAGAAAAGCCACTCTGTAGAAATCGATCTCGGTTTAACACGTATTCGCCAAGTTGCTGAACGTTTACAGTTATTAAATCCCGCTGCAAAAACTATCATCGTTGCCGGCACTAATGGCAAAGGTTCCTGCGTAGCTGCATGCGCTGCTTTGTTGCAATCTGCGCATTACTCGGTAGGCATTTATACGTCACCGCATTTATTACATTACGCCGAACGTATTCAAATAAATGGCAAATCTGTCACTGATATGGAGATTTGCACCGCTTTTGAAAAGATCGCGGCTGCAGCCGAGTCCATCGCAATCAGTCTTACTTATTTTGAATACGGCACCCTTGCCGCGCTAGAAATTTTCAAACGGCATAACGTTGACTTTATGGTGTTGGAGGTAGGTCTGGGTGGGCGGCTGGATGCAATCAATATTATTAATGCGGATATTGCAATAATTACGTCGATTGCTTTAGATCATCAGGCATGGCTAGGTGACACCCGTGAACTTATTGGTCGAGAAAAAGCTGGTATTTTGCGCGCGCACAAAATTTTTATTTGTGCTGATGATAATCCTCCACAAAGCATTCTAAATATAGCTACAGAGTTGCAAACCCAAACTTATTTGATCGGGCGCGATTTTTCTTATGGACTTGCGGAAAAAAAATGGCAATGGCAAGGCATGAGTAGCGATAATAATATTGTCAGCCTTGTTGATGTTTCTGCGCCGCACTTACCATTTCCTGGTGTGGCTGCGGCATTACAAGCAATTTATTTATTGGATATAAAACTACCTTTCGTTGTCATAACAAATACGTTAGAGAACTTGGAGCTTGCTGGGCGCTTTCAGAAAATTAATTTTCAAGGTCGCGAATTTATTCTGGATGTTGCGCACAACCCCGCCGCTACAGAATATTTTATGCGGCGATTAGAAGCGGAGCCTTGCGCTGGTAAAACCCATGCAATAGTTGCGATGATGGCAGATAAAGATTGTGCAGCCAGTTTGGTAAATTTGGTTGCTCTGGTGGATGTTTGGTATTTATTAAATTTAGCTAATATCCCGCGCGCAGCAACACCAGATGCCTTGGCTAAAAAGTTAATGGGGTTGGGTATGCGTGCAGGAGCGCTGAATAATAACCCAGGATCCGGATATAGTGGCGATATTAATGTAATAATGGGGACTTTGTTAAGGGCTAGCGAAGTAGGAGACCGTGTCATCGTATTTGGTTCTTTTTATACGGTCGCAGTTGCTTTAGCTTACCTGCAAGCAAATTCTTAGAACTAGTATAATATTTATTAAGCGGGGTATTGCGTGAAATATACTTTAAAGCATCGGCTAATTGGTGCTGCTTTTCTCGCTGCCATTGCTGTGATATTTTTACCCAGTTTTTTTAAAGAAAAACAAGATAATCAACTCAGCACTAAATCGCAAATTCCAGTGCGCCCCGGCATAGTTCCAGTTGAGTTTAACGCGCCAAAACCTATTCCAGATATCGAGCCTGCACCCGCGCCTGAAACCATGTTTGTGCCTAATGAAGTGGCTGAGCAAGCGATTAATTCAAGCGTTGCAAGCTCGTTAATTTCTACACATAAATCCATATCAGTAACAGCCCCAGTAAAAAATGCGGTTACCGCTATGCCTTTGAATGCGCAAGATTTACCTAATGCCTGGGTGGTACAGGTGGGTAGTTTTGGCACTAAAGAAGCAGCGAATAAAGTCCGTGACGATTTGCAAGTTGAAGGTTTTAAAGCCTATGTGCGCACTGTACTTAACGGCGACAGCTCCATTAGTCGCGTATATATTGGCCCTAAATTAGATAAAGCAGAAGCGCTGTCCATTAAGGTTCAAATCGACAAACGTTTAAAAGTTAAGTCGATGGTGATGCAGTTCCGGCCTTAAATTGAAAGATCTATTTTATCCGTTTTGCTTCCTTAAAGAGTGGTTAGGAGCTGTTTGATGCTAAGCGGCTCTGCTAAAATACATATTTTATTAGTTTTGATAGAGCGTTGCTAAAATGGGGAAATCGGGCACATGAATTGGGCAGATTGGGTCATAGTAGCGACATTAACGATATCGAGTCTCATTGGTCTTTTTTGTGGGTTTTTCAAAGAAATTTTTTCTCTTGTCATTTGGATTGCTGCAGTCATTATTGCCAATCTATTCAGTGATCGCCTCGCACAATTTTTAGTTCATATTATTGCGACTCCGTCGTTACGTGCTATGACCGCCTTCTTGGGGATATTTGTTGCAGTTCTCTTGATTGGTGCGGTCATTAACTATGGGATTAATTTTCTGGTAAAAGAAACGGGTATGTCGATGACAAATCGTTTTCTAGGGATGTGCTTTGGTTTCGTTCGAGGTTTTTTTATTGTTATGATTTTGTTAATTTATTTGCCTTCTTTTATTCCGGTAAAAAAAGATTCCTGGTTTCAGCAATCGCAAATTATTCCTTATTTTTTACCCTATGAAGCCGCAGTGAAGCGTATGACGAGTGAAACTTCTCGTTGGCTATTAAATTTTATGGCTAAGCCATCATTAGTAAAAGTGTAAAAATATCATTCATTAATTTGTAAATTTCTTAGTAATTTATTTATCACAAGGTGAGCAAGTATGTGTGGCATTGTAGGTATAGTAGGTAAGCGCGATGTCAATGTGCAATTGTATGATGCGTTAACAATACTGCAACACCGAGGGCAGGACGCTGCCGGAATAGTTACTTGTCAAAATGGCCGCATGGCCCAACAAAAAGCCAATGGCCTGGTGCAAGATGTATTTAGAACTCGTCACATGGAGCGTCTTGTCGGCACCATGGGTATTGGCCATGTGCGCTATCCAACTGCAGGTAATTCGGGCCCAGCGTTAGCACAGCCTTTCTATGTGAATTCGCCTTATGGTATTGCATTAGCACATAACGGTAATCTCACCAATGCTGATAAATTAAGTGAAGAGTTATTTAAAACTGACTTACGTCACGTAAATACTGATTCTGATTCGGAAGTATTGCTCAACGTATTTGCGCATGAATTACAAATGCAAGGAAAATTAAATCCCACTGCCGATGATATATTTACTGCAGTTGCGGGCGTACATAATCGTGTGAGCGGTGGCTATGCCACTGTTTCGTTAATTGCAAGTTACGGTTTGGTTGCGTTTCGCGATCCCTATGGTATTCGTCCTTTAGTCTATGGCTCGCGCATAACAGTTGAAGGCTTTACTGAATATATGATTGCATCTGAAAGTGTTGCGCTCGATGTGCTTGGCTTTACTTTAATTGATGATGTTGCGCCTGGCGAAGCAATTTATATTACAGAAGCAGGTGAGCTACATCGCCGCCAATGCGCAAAAAATTCGCGCCTGGCACCGTGTATTTTTGAGCACGTTTATTTTGCACGTCCAGACTCTATTATGGATGGTATCTCTGTTTATAAAGCCCGCTTGCGTCAAGGCGAAAAATTGGCGGATAAAATTTTACGTGAGAGACCTGATCACGATATCGATGTGGTTATTCCTATTCCAGATTCAAGTCGTGTAGCTGGCCAAGCTTTGGCGTATGGTCTCGGTGTAAAATTTCGCGAAGGTTTGGTGAAAAATCGCTACATTGGTCGTACCTTTATAATGCCTGGCCAACAGCAGCGTAAAAAATCAGTACGACAAAAATTGAATCCTATTGGCTTGGAATTTAAAGGCAAAAATGTTTTGTTAGTGGATGACTCGATTGTGCGCGGCACTACTTGCCAGCAGATTATTCAAATGGCGCGCGATGCGGGTGCCAAAAAAGTTTATTTTGCATCAGCCGCTCCAGCGGTAAAATATCCAAACGTTTATGGCATAGATATGCCTACAGTGAATGAATTAATCGCGCATGGCCGTAGCCATAATGAGATCTGCTCAGAAATTGGTGCAGATTGGTTAATCTATCAAGATCTTGAGGATTTAATCGCTGCATCAGCTGAAGGTAATACGAAGGTCACTGAATTTGATTGCGCAGTTTTCACCGGTAAATATATTACCGGAGATGTGACTCCAGAATATTTAGCTAAGCTTGCTAAAGCGCGTAATGATTTAGCAAAAACTGGAAAAAAATCTAACAACCTAAGTGATGAGCCTATTGGTTTGCATAACGGGTCTATGGGTTAATGTCGGTAGTTGGCAATGCGTAAAAACTGTTAAGTATGTGAAACTGCGTCACATAAATCGTTTAGAGTAAAATATTTGAAGGTGTGTTGAATGGAAAATCTCGATCAAGAATTAGCACAATTTGAATTAGATACGCTTGCTGTGCGAGCGGGACAATCGCGCACGCATGAAGGTGAGCATAGCGAAGCATTATTTTTAACGTCTAGTTATGTATTCGGCAGTGCACAAGAAGCTGCAGATCGTTTTGCCGGAGCGCAGGCCGGTAATGTTTATTCGCGCTACACTAATCCAACAGTACGTAATTTTGAAGAGCGCATCGCCGCGCTTGAAGGTGCAGAAGCGGCGGTGGGCACATCTTCCGGTATGGCTGCTATTCTTAGCACTTGCATGGCGTTATTAAAGTCGGGCGATCATATTGTTTGTTCGCGCAGCGTGTTCGGCACTACAACCGTATTGCTTAATAAATTTATGCAAAAATTTGGCGTAACTATGACATTTGTTGCGCCAACTGATTACGTTGCCTGGCAAGCTGCCTTTACTCCAGCGACAAAATTGGTATTTGTGGAAACACCGTCTAATCCATTGAGCGATGTAATTGATATTCAGCGTTTGGCGGATATCACCCATTCACATAATGCTTTATTAGTTGTGGATAATTGTTTTTGTACCCCTGCGTTACAACGTCCCTTGGAATTCGGTGCAGATTTAATTGTACATTCCGCAACTAAATATATCGATGGCCAAGGTCGTTGTTTGGGTGGAGTAGTTGCTGGCCCTAAAGTATTGATTGATGAAGTACTTGGTTTTGTGCGTAGTGCTGGCCCAAGTATGAGTCCGTTTAATGCGTGGATTTTTTTAAAGGGTTTGGAAACTTTACGCATACGTATGGAAGCACATTCGCGCAGCGCGCTTATACTTGCGGAATGGTTAGACCAGCATTCAAAAGTTGAAAAAGTTTTTTATGCGGGCTTACCCAATCATATAGGTCATGAACTCGCCGTTAAACAACAGTCAGCTTTTAGTGGTGTGCTTTCGTTTCGGGTTAAGGGCGAGCGAGAAGCTGCGTGGAAAGTGATAGATGCAACACGCATTATGTCGCTTACGGCAAACTTGGGTGATACTAAAACAACTATTGTTCACCCGGCAACTACTACTCATGGTCGTTTAACATCAGAGCAAAAGATCGAAGCAGGCATTACTGAAAACTTAATTCGTATCTCGGTTGGGTTGGAAGACATTAAAGATTTAATTGCAGATTTAGAGCGTGGTTTAAATTTATTGTAATTAAATTTTTAATAAGTAGCTTCGGCGATTTTTGTGCACAGAATAAAATGTTCTTTTGTAATTTAAAATCAGGATGCAGCTGTGAGAAAATTTGTTGAGACACTTGTTGCTGAAATTGGTCGTGTTCTGCTTGGCAAAGAAGATAAAATAAAACTCGCTTTAACCTGCTTGTTGGCCGATGGCCATCTTCTTATTGAAGATCTTCCTGGTATGGGCAAAACCACTTTGTCGCACGCACTTGCCAAAGTATTTGGTTTAACATATAACCGTGTGCAATTTACCAGTGACATGTTACCGGCAGATATTTTAGGTATTTCTATTTTTGATGCGCAACAACAGCGTTTCACATTTCATCAAGGGCCTATTTTCACGCAAGTATTATTGGCGGATGAGATTAATCGCACCACGCCTAAAACGCAGAGTGCACTATTAGAGTCCATGGAGGAACGCCAAGTTACTTGTGAAGGAAAAACCTATTTTCTGCCGCTCCCTTTTTTTGTCATCGCTACACAAAATCCTATGTCGCAAATGGGAACTTTTCCTTTACCAGAATCACAGCTGGATAGATTTTTAATGCGTATCAGCATTGGCTACCCAGATGCAGAAACTGAAAAGATATTGTTTAAAGGTGGCGATACTCGCGAACAATTAGCGCAATTGCGTGTGTGTTTACCGATTGATGAACTTACTAAAATAAAACGTGATATTCAACAAGTGAAAGTGTCGGATAGTTTGGTGGATTACGTGCATCGTTTAGTTGATTTTACGCGCACGTCTGAAGATATTTTAGTGGGTTTATCACCGCGCGGTGCAATGGCGCTAATTAAAGCGGCAAAAACATGGGCGTTTATGCATGAACGTGCTTATGTGGTACCTGAAGACGTTCAATATTTATTTTCGGCAGTAGTTGCCCATCGTTTGATTCCGAAGGGAAGTGCGCACGTTTTTGCACAAGAGAATTTAGTGAAGAAGGTTTTGTCTTCAGTTGCAGTGGTAACTTCGTAATTTTTCGGTCTAATAATTCGTACAGGGGAGCTTTCTCTTGTCATTTATCCAAAAATATTTTCATCGCTGGGCATCTAAACGCTCACCTCGCGCGGCGCAGGTTATTCTGCGTCATAAAACTATTTATATACTTCCAGGTAAGCAAGGCTTAGCTTTTTTGTTGGTTGTGTTATTAGTTTGGCTTTTAGGAACCAATTATCAAAACAATTTAATTCTCGCATTTTCTTTTTTCTTAATTAGTGTGATGTTGGTATCTACTATTCATGCGTTTAAAAATATGCTCGGCGTAACTTTTACACCTGCCTCCATTCGTCATACTACTGTGGGTGAAATTGCTCCTTTTGATATTATTATTAATTCACAGTATCTCACGAACCATAATGCAGTTTTGCTTTTAGTAGAAAATTCTGAACCTGTACAAGTTCATCTCTTAGCTGGTCAAACGAATCAGGTAACTGTTGGGTTGGCTGCACATGATCGCGGTTGGCTAAAATTGCCGCGTGTAACGGTAAAAAGTTATTTTCCATTTGGATTTATTCGCGCATGGGCTTACGTGGATATTGATCATCGAGCCCTAATTTACCCGCGTTCTATCGCGTGCGAAAGGCCTCCGTTGGGTGCTGGGCATGGGCATGAAGGTTCTTATTATTCTCTGCAACGAGGTGATGAGTTTCAAGGTTTTCAAATGTATTCCCCCGGCTCCCCCTTGTCGCAAGTTGCCTGGAAACAATATGCCCGTGGTGCAGGTTTGCATTTAAAAGACTATCGAGCGCAGCAAAGTCAGCAGTATTGGTTGGATTGGCAGCATATAAATGCGCGCGATATCGAATTGGGTTTGTCGCAAATGAGTTACTGGGTTAATCAGTTTGCAGAAAATAATATTGAATTTGGTCTCATTTTACCTAATAAAGTTATTGGAATGGGAGTGGGCGACGCTCATCGTTTGCAAGCGTTAACCGCGTTAGCGTTATTTGGCTTGGCGGTGGACGAATAATGTTTTTTAAGAAATCAATAGTTGATAAAAAATACTCTTCCTCGTCGCCACCCATCTCCCGAAACAGTTTGTTGTGGCTATTCGTAATTCAAGTTTTTATTTTGGCACCACATCTGTTGAGCGCGCCCCTGTGGATAGCTGTCGTATGGTTAGGTGTTGTCGTCTGGCGTTGGAGAATTTTTCAAGGGGCTGGAAATTATCCTAGTAAGTTACATAAAACCCTTATTGTTTTTATTTGCAGTGCGGGTTTAGTGGTTAGCTTGGGTGCAAGTTTTAAT
>JANPKH010000406.1:0-1954 GCA_031425935.1 Gammaproteobacteria bacterium
CCTGGGCGGTTGCCCCTACGCCAAGGGCGCCACGGGCAACGTGGCCACCGAAGATGTGGTGTACCTGTTGCACGGCATGGGTATAGACACCGGCATCGATCTGGATGCGCTGGTCGACGCCGGGGTGTACATCAGTGAACAACTCGGGCGGCCCAGTGGCTCGCGCGCGGCGCGGGCCTTGCTGGCGAAAAGGGTGGGCTGAGTCATGGAGCTGCATGTCCGTCGCGCGCCCAACGCTGGCTCGCAACGGCCAAGGCCGGCGCGCGAGCGGTCTCAACCGGCCGACTTGACGTGCAGCACCGCGCAGGGTGTCAGCGTATCGATCCAGTCCTCGGTGTTCATGGGAGCAAAAGGTTGCAGGCTGGTGCTCGGCTCGCTCAGGCGCCCCGGCTTTCGCATCCAGAGGTGCACCGACACGTCGAACTCGTAGCCGCTCAGGCTTTTGCCCGTGACATAGAGCCCCAGCGCCTGATCGGGCTGCAGCGCCCGCGCGGTGCCATCGAAAGTGACTCGTTGGGTCCAGGGGAGCCAACGGCGGTGGTATTGCTCGGCCACCCATGGCCAATCGCTGCGTTTCAAAGGGCAATTGATCACACCCCCGTGGCGTTTTCCTTCCGCCATGGGCTCGTTGTACGCCGCAGCCTGCAACTGCTGCGCAAAGCGTTGACGGATGCGCACATCAAACGCTTGGGTGCGGATGTCGAGCCGCAACAGGTCGACCGCCACCGACGCTTGGTGCAGCAGCGCGCGGGCCTTTTGGTCGTCTGATTTGTCTTCTTGCTTCAGCTTCTTCAGCGGCGTGAGCAGGTCCTGGCACGCCTGCGTCGCGGGCGAGGCAGCGCCCAACGCCGTTGCCCTGAAAAGCATGTCTTCGATGTCTCCGATGAAGAACCCGGCGGTGGTGCTCAGCGCGTTCTGAACCGCAAGATCGATGTCGAGGGCGCTCAGGTCTTTGTCGGCGCGGGCGGCCCTCTCGGGCATCCTGGTGTTGATGCGTGCTTCCTGCCGTGCCGCCTTCTCCTTCAAGACGAACTTGGCGCGCTCCAACGGTGCCGGCGCTTGTTCCATGATCGGACCCTCGATCCAGCGCAGCAGGCGGCTCACCGACCATGCGTGGACCGGATCGAGGTCGTCGGGATCGGTCGGCGCAGCACCCTGGTCGCGCGCAGGCGCGTTGTCCCGTTTCTTTTGAAGCTGCAGGCGCTCGGGCGTCATGCGCAAGACCTGCTGCCAGAAGGCCTGGCCGGCCACGCGGATCGCAGCCATGTTCTGTGCATCCACCCTGCGACCGAGCGTCACGCCGGAACGGGCAGCGTCGAGGCAGCTGGCCAGCACCGCCCGGTTGCGAGCGAGCTCGGCGGCGCGACCCAGGGCCACCTGGTTGGCCACGGTGGTTTCGATGTCTTCCTCCATCGATCCGTTCAGCCCGGCGGCCTGGCAGTCTTGCAAAACCTTCACCAAGATGTCTCCCTCGAAGACCATCAACAAGCCAGCCCCGCGAAGCGCAGCCTCTGTTTTGCGCACAGCGGCCAGGAGCTTGAATTTGACGGCGTTTTCCAGCAGCTCGAGGAACGCATTCCTGTCTCCCCACGGTCTTGAGTGCAGGGTGTTGAACAGCAAACGGTCTTCATTCGACCGGGAAATCACGCCCAGTGCGACGCCCAAGAGGTCAAGGTGGTGGGCATGAGCGAAGCAGTAGGTTTCCCAGGGCAGGACTGTGGCGAACACCATCTGCAGGCGGGCCGCCTGGCCGCACACCACGCCCTGCAAAAAAGCGTCGGGCGTCAGGGGTGCCATCAATTTGATGTACTCGAGGCCGGCAACCATCGGCGGTGGAAGCGTCATTTTGAGGAAATACGCATCCAGCGTGGTGGCGATGCGGTCCTCACGCTCCTTGCGCCGCGCCGCTGGAAGCCGAAGGTGCGCCAGGCCCAGAAAAAGATCGGACACCAGG
>JANPKH010000407.1:0-19485 GCA_031425935.1 Gammaproteobacteria bacterium
CGAATATTTTTTCAATCAGCGCCATAATGGGATTTATTGTTTTTGCAATAATGCAACCAGCAACAGTACCAACGAGTGTTCCAAAAAAACCTATGGCGCTGCCTTGCACAATAAAAATGGCCATCACTTGCCGTGCGGTTAAACCCAAGGTGCGCAACACGGCAATATCAGAACGTTTATCTGCAACCATTAATACCAAACTGGAAACTATATTAAACACTGCAATAAAAATCAGAATATTTAATAAAACACCGGTAACAATTTTTTCCATTTTGACGGACTGGAATAAATTACCTTGAGTTTTACTCCAATCGCTCACTGAATATTCAGCTTCAGTTTGATTATTAGACTTATTAAACTGTTGCGCCAATTCACTCATTACCGATCCTGCTTCATAAAGATCAGTTACTTTCACATGCAACCCTTGCGGCCCTCGCAGGCGAAAAAATTTCTGTGCATCATTTAAATGAATAATGGCTAGCTGTTGATCTATTTGCGCCCCCACTTCAAACACACCTACCAACGTAAAACTTTTAGTACGCGGATAAATACCTGCAGGGGTGATGGTAATTTCTGGCGAGGTAATCACTACTTTGTCACCTAAAGCCAAACCTAAGGTACGCGCTACAAGGCTTCCCATAACAACACCAAACTCACCCGCTCGCAGTTCTTGCAAAGAGCCCACCAGCATATGTTCGTCAATCACCGAAATTTTTATTTCTTCTTCCGGCAAAATACCTTGTAGCTGTATTCCTTCAATACCACCGGCGTAGCTAATCAGCGCATCGCCGGCAATATAAGGTGCAGCTCCTATCACTTTGGTATGCTGTTTAACCTGCAAGGCAGTTTCTTGCCAATGCTCCAAATAAGGAGAATGATCAATGTAGCCATGCGGAACAACGCTCAGCAAACGTTGCTTTATTTCGCGGTCAAAACCATTCATTACCGACATAACGATAATTAACGCCATAACTCCTAACGCCATACCGACTAATGAAAAGGTACTGATGAACGAAATAAATTGGTTGCGGCGCTTTGCTCTGGTGTAACGCAAGCCTATATAAAGAGGAATATTTTTAATCATGGGTTTAATCGTTTTTAATAATTGACGCATTAAACCTAAGTCGCCGTCATAGCACAAGACACAGAGCTTAAACAGCAGCAAAACATAGAAGAATGGCGACTTTGTGCTATGTTTAGGGAAGTCCCTTTGAATACAATTTTGAGAATACAACACTGAGTGCAGAACATGTCTGAACGCCGTAGTTATTTCCGTATAGATGAGAGTATTGCATTAGAGTACAAAGTCATCGATGCCAATACGGCAAACTCTGGCATGCCTGAAACCTTATTCGGTAATGCCAGTTCACTCAAGCTGTACAGCGAGCTCAAAAAAATTGATGCAGATAACGCGAAGCTTTTACATCAAATTAAAGAACTGAGCCGCCCACTTGCTGAATATTTACACAACATCAATCGCAAAATTGAATTACTTGGCCAGGAATTAATGGCTGAACAAAAGCCAAAACCACCGGCTAGCACTATTCGCCAGGTTAATCTAAGTGAAGATGGTATCTCTTTTGGCAGTACACAAACGGTAGCAGCGGCGCAATTTATCGCGCTACATTTGGTCTTTTTACCTAGCAATGCAGGCTTGGTTTTATCTGCAAAAGTCATTCGCTGTGATGCCAATAACAGCGGCGAATACCAAATCGCAGCAAAATTTTATAACATCAATGAAACCCAGCAACAATTAATCGGCCAGCAAATAATGCGTGCGCAAATGGCAGAAAAACGTCGCATTCAACAATCGCAGGAGTAATGTTTATGAAAAAAGTATCAAGATTTGGGGCTCTAGTTATTGCGTTATTGTGCAGCCAATTATTCTTTGCTGAATCACTGGTTGCTGAAGATATAAAAATTCCCGTCGGCTCACAAATGCCTGAACTCAATAGTGTCGATCGCCCTAAAACTGGAATGACCAAAACCTTAGTGAAGAGCCAATTTGGTGAGCCTGCAAAGGAAAATCCGGCTAAAGGGCAACCACCCATATCAAGTTGGGAATATGTGGATTTTATTGTTTATTTTGAATCTGACCATGTTATCCATAGCGTATTAAAACCAAAAAAACATGAATCCACCGAAACTGTAATTGAAGAAACAGTTGAGATGAAAGAAGACGATCTGAAACTAAAATAAACTGTAACCATTGAAACAGCTCAGATCACACCACTACAATGCAGCCACCTCTCAGCCAGTGGCTGTTTTTTTTCAATAGCGTTCTTTTACAATGCTGTTTTTTTACATTGCTATTTTCTAAAAAGGATCTATCACATTAACACCCTCGATACCGCACCCTTGGCACCAGGCATTCATCTGTTGATCGACTACTGGGGAGCACAGCACTTGCAAGAAGTTGCCGCCATTGAAGCTGCATTTACACTTGCAATTAAGGCTTGTGGAGCCACACTATTACATATTCAGCTACACTCATTTGGTGAAGAATCCGGTGTTACCGGTGTTGCCATATTGGCTGAATCACACATGAGTATTCATACTTGGCCAGAAATAGATTATCTTGCGCTGGATATTTTTATGTGTGGTGCGTGCAACCCCTATTTAGCATTAGAATCACTCAATGATTTTTTCAAACCGAAACAGATAAAAATTATTGAACATAAACGTGGGACGCCTTAAGTATTACAACCTTAAGTATTACAAGTAGCACCGCAAGTAGCAGCTAACATTCACCTTCAGGAGCAACTCATGGACCTTTTCGGTTTTATTAAAAAGCAATTTATCGATGTTATTCATTGGACTGATCCAGCCGACGGTATGTTGGTATATCGCTACCCTATGCAAGATTTTGAAATTCAAAATGGTGCCCGACTAACTGTTCGCGATACGCAGCTCGCGTTGTTTGTTAACGAAGGTCAAATAGCTGATCATTTTGCTGCTGGAAATTACACCCTTAACACGCAAACCTTACCGGTGCTGACCAACCTTCAGAATTGGGACAAGCTATTCGATTCACCTTTCAAATCTGACGTTTACTTTTTTAGCACCACACAGCAATTAAACCGGAAATGGGGCACCAGCAACCCCATCACGCTACGCGACCCTGAATTTGGTATCGTTCGCTTGCGGGCTTTTGGTATTTATAGTTATCGGATTAAAGATTGCGTCACTTTTTACCGGGAAATATCCGGCACTCGTGCGAACTACAGTGTTGATGAGCTAGATGGCCAACTACTCAGCATAGTGGTAGCAACCTTGAGCGACCATATTGCCAATAGCGGCGTCGCCTTTCTAGACTTGGCAGCACATCAAGATAAACTTGCAAATGCGCTACAAGAACGTTTGCAGGAAGCCTTCCAAAAAATTGGTTTATTTCTGGAAGAATTTGTTCTGCAAAATTTATCTCTGCCCGAAGAATTACAAAAAGTGTTGGATCAACGTATCGGTATGGGTATCGCCGGTAATTTGCAGCAACTGACTCAATACCAAGTAGCACAAAGTATTCCCATTGCTGCAGCCAATGAAGGTGGCCTTGCGGGCGCTGGAGCAGGTTTAGGTGCGGGTATGATAATGGCACAAAACATGATGGCAGCTACTAGTAACACGCCCAACGCAGGCGCGCCTAATCCCGGCAATACTAGTTCACAAGTTACTGCCGAAGACCCATTGCAATTGCTTGAAAAGCTACATGGTTTAATGACTAAGGGAGTCATTAGCGAGGCCGAATTTCTGGCTAAAAAAGCCGATATCCTGAGCAAAATGTAAGACGGATTATTTACTTAATAATAAACAGCTCAATTAATTTCGGCTTAATTTATGGTATCTGACAAACCAACAGCGGTGCGCAACACCGCTTGTTCATCTTGCGGCGCGCTAGTACCTATTTATAGTCGTGCCAGTGTTCAAGCAGTCTGTCCTTTTTGCCGCAGCACCTTAGTTCGCACTGATTTAAACTGGGAAAGCATCGGTAAGATGGCTGCCGTTGCAGAGGATCTCTCACCGTTGTATGTTGGCTTGCGCGGCAAATATGGCAAAACTAGTTTTACTATTATTGGTCGCCTGCAACAGCAATATGGCGAAGGAATTTGGAATGAATGGCTACTGCAATTGGAGAATCGGCGAACGGCATGGCTGGGCGAAGGTTCGGGCTTGTTTTATCTCACTATTCCGAGCACAACAACAGAAATCTTACCGGAATTTGACAGCCTAAGTCTTGGCCAATCCCTTACGCTCGATGGCAAACAATATAGTGTCAGCAATATTGAAAACGCACGCTGCATTGCTACTGAAGGTGAAATCCCTTTTTCTGCTGATCCGGGGCATTATGCAAATTTAGTAGACCTTGCGGGCGAGAATGGCAGCTTTGCCAGCCTTGATTACAGCGACGAGCAAGCAAAGCTCTACACCGGCAAAACCCTCAACCTCAACGAACTGCAACTTGACTCTATTGATACAAGAGAACTCCAGCAACAGCCCAGTAAAGAGTTGCGCTGTGCCGGTTGCGGTAATGCCGTCACCTTACAAAACCCCGCGTCGTTAGTGATTGCCTGTGCTTCTTGCAGAATGGTGAATAATGTCTCAGCAGGTGGCAAACTTGTGGTTGCCTTCGCGCAAGCCCAGCAAAAGCTGCACCCGAAAATTGCTCTGGGTAGTCATGGTGTTTTAGAGGGGCATAGCTACGAAGTGATTGGATTTATAGGTCGCTCAGGTGGCGACGATGCGTGGGACGAATACTTGCTTTATAACCCATCCCAGGGAACCCGTTGGTTAGTTTGCGTTGATGGCCATTGGTCGCTTATAAAAACGTGTTCCGCACCGGCGCTCGCTAAAGCGCTGCAAAGAAATTCCATATTTCACAAAGCCCGAACCTACAAACATTTCAGTACTTATAGTGCAAATGTTCAGAGCGTTTTAGGCGAATTTTATTGGCGAGTAACTCGCGGAGAAGAAAGTGACTGCAGTGATTACATTTGCCCCCCGTATATTGTGTCCTGCGAAAAATCGGATAAAGAAATCGTGTGGAGCGAAGGCTGCTACATTGATGCCGCAGACATCGCGCAAGCTTTCGATATAGAAAAAACGTCTACCTCAGGCGTCGGTATTAATCAGCCATCTCCAGCGATTTTAGGCTATCTGGCAACCTTTGTTATATCAATGGCGCTTGCAATTCTCATCAGCATAATCTTTAACCTACAGTCGCAGCACATTCACATTGGCCGTCTGGAACTCGTCAAACAAGACAAAGCCGCTAAGCTCGTCAGCGAACCCTTTAGGTTAAAATCAGCGCATGGCTCGTTGCAAATAAAAACAAACACCAGTGTAAGTAATGAGTGGGCCAATTTTGAATATTCATTGGTTAATCAAGGCACAGGTGAAACTCGTTTAATGAACCGCGAAATCGCTTATTACTCTGGTCATGATAGCGATGGCGGTTGGTCCGAGGGTTCTAAGAATGACCTCGCTGTGTTAGCAAATGTAGCGGCGGGTAGCTATGTGTTAGAAGTAGATGCAGAAACTGACACTGCTGCCGTCAACATTTTCCGTCCCATGATTAGTGCCGACATCAGCGCAAATCATGCCGGTAGCAATTCTGGAAATACCTGGCTGCTGTTCCTGGGGCTTGGCATTTTTCCGCTGCTAGTGGCTATTCGTAAATATTATTTTGAAAGAAAGCGTTGGGATGCTAGCGATCACCCCTGGGAGGATTCAGAATGATGAAACTATTTAACTCGGAATTATTTAAACAATTCACACTACTGCGCTTGTATATTGCTATCTGCGCTATGGCGCTTTCAGCATTTACCTACGCGGAATATTACGGCTATGTACTTACTGGCTCCGACGAAAGCACACTCAAAACAAGTGGTGGCCACCATTATAATTCCGGCTCACGCACGCATCATAAATAATGACTGACCACACACGACTTCCGCTCAACATACATTAGGAAAATATTATGAACGATATAATTACTCTGCAACATCTCGGCGCCTCTCTGATTTATTCACTCATGGGTGTTGGCATTTTCTGGATTAGCTTTATGTTAATCGACAAACTCACGCCCTATAATTTGTGGAAAAATATTATTGAAGATAAAAATCAGGCACTGGCAACCGTTGTGGCAGCCATGTGCATTAGTATTGCGATTATTGTAGCGGCGTCTATTACAGGCTAAGCCTTAGCAAAATATTCGTGGAATATTATTGAGGAGCACTCTTCAATAATCTCTCATTATACAGGCGTTATTTTTTAGGGCAGCCCATGCAATTCGCGTTGTTATTTTCTGTTTTCGTCATTGCATCCTGCGGTTTGATTTATGAATTAGTAGCCGGAGCACTTTCAAGTTATTTGTTAGGTGATTCGGTCACGCAATTTTCCACCGTGATTGGCACCTATTTATTTGCCATGGGCATTGGTTCCTGGTTATCGCGCCATATACATACACGCATTCCCGAACGCTTTATCATCATTGAAATAATGGTCGGACTAGTGGGTGGTTTTTCGGCAGCGATTTTATTGTTGTCATTTGCGTTTGCCGGCGAACCCTTCCGTATTATTTTATATTTTCTAGTCACCTTGATTGGTATTTTTGTCGGCATTGAAATTCCTCTGGTGATGCGCTTATTAGAGAAGGATCTCAAACTTTCCGAACTGGTTTCATCAGTGTTAAGTATCGATTATCTCGGTGCCTTGTTAGTCTCGGTTTTATTTCCCTTATTATTAGCACCGCATCTGGGTTTTATACGTACATCGTTATTGTTTGGCGCTTTCAACATTATTGTCGCTTTATGGGTGATTTATCTTTTTAAAAACAATATTGCTCACCCGCGCCGTTATTTCGCCCTTGGCGTGAGTTCACTGATATTGTTGGGTGCGGGTTTTGTCGGCGCCGAAAAACTGATGCGTTTTACTGAAGTAAAAATGTACGGCGATGAAATAATTTATACCAAATCCACACCCTACCAACGCATAGTACTCACGCGTTGGCGCGATGACTTTCGGTTATATTTAAACGGCAATCTACAATTTTCATCGCGCGACGAATATCGCTACCACGAGTCGTTAGTTCACCCCGCACTCGCAACGCTGCCACATGCCCGCGATGTTTTAGTGTTAGGCGGCGGTGATGGTATGGCAGTGCGTGAAATACTTAAATATCCCCACATTGAACGCATTACGGTAGTGGATCTCGATCCGCAAATGACCGAAATGTTTAAGAGCGATACAGTGCTCAGCAGACTGAATAACCTCAGTTTACAATCGCCCAAGGTCAGCATTATTAATGCTGATGCATTAACCTGGATGGAAGCACAATCACAAAGTTACGACGCCATTGTGGTAGATTTCCCCGACCCCACCAACTACGCACTGGGTAAACTTTACACGGTCACTTTTTACCAAATGTTGCGCCGCCATATACGCCCGCAAGGGCTAGCCGTAGTACAAACTACGTCGCCCTTGTATGCCCCAAAATCTTATTGGATGGTGCAAAATACCGCGCGTGCCGCCGGGTTTATTACCACGGGTTACCACGCACTTGTTCCATCGTTTGGCGAATGGGGCTTTATGTTACTTAGCCAAAAAGCCTACCAACCACCCGAACAAATCCCGGTGCCAACGCGCTTTCTCAATAGCGCCATTCTGCCCACATTATTTATCTTCCCGCAGGACATGCTGTCGGATATCAAGGAAATTAATCGCCTGGATAATCAAGCATTGGTTAAAGTATTTGAACAGGAATGGGGAGTGGCGCTACGTTGAGTAGTAGCAAAACGAACGGTACTTCACTCGGCGATATTAGCCGGCGTGATTTTCTAATCGGCAGTAGCGGTTTGATTTTACTTGGCTGCACACCCGATGCAGCTAACCTACCAACCGGCGCGCTACTCGGGCCGGATCACAACATCGGCCATAAGCTGCGCGATAATCAATTTCCACCCGCAACGCGTGAATTGCACACACCCATTTTGATCGCTGGCGCTGGTATCTCTGGGCTTAGTTGTGGCTGGTGGCTGGAGCGCAATGGCGTTAAAGATTTTAAGCTACTTGAACTTGAAACTGTTGCAGGGGGCAACAGCCGCTCAGGCCACAATTCCGTCAGCGCATTTCCGTGGGGGGCGCATTATTTACCCCTACCCGGCCTGGATGCTACCTACGTACGAATACTACTCGCAGAACTCGGGGTTTTGCGCGGTGACAGCAATGTGTTAGCGCCAATCTATGACGAACAAATGCTAGTACAAGCACCCGATGAACGTTTGTTTATCAATGGTGCCTGGCAGGATGGCCTAATTCCTCAAGCCGGTATTGGCGCAACTGCGCAACGTGAAATACAGCGGTTTGAAACTTTAATGAGTCATTGGAAGGAACAAAAAGGTAGCGATGGTCGCTACGCATTTACGATTCCCTCTGACCTCAGCTCAACTGACTTTAACATTCGTGCTCTGGACAAAATCACTTTTCATGAATGGATGCGACAACACAACTTTACCAGCGAGCCATTGCATTGGTATGTAAGCTACAGTTGCCGTGACGACTTCGGTGCTGACCATCATCAGATTTCAGCTTGGGCCGGGCTGCATTATTTTTGCTGCCGCCGCGGCCAGGCAGCCAACGCCGAATCTGACAGCGTATTAACTTCGCCGCAGGGCAATGGTTGGATAGTTGAGCAACTCAGCCACAAACTGCAGCAACAATTGTTAACCGGCCATACCGTTGTGCGTATCGAAACACAATCTAATAGCGTGAGCGCGGATGTTTATAACAGAGCGACCAATGAAGTGGTGCGTATTCATTGCAAGCAACTTGTTTGGGCGGCACCTTTGTTTGTGTTACCGCGCGTTTGGCCATCCATGCCCAAGATTTCTACACCTGAATATGCACCTTGGTTAGTCGCGAATCTTACAATTAATAATGTCGATAATGAGGAATTCTCGACATGGGATAACATCATTTACAAAGGCGAAGGCTTAGGTTATGTCGACGCCACCCATCAAAAAATGCAATTTCATCGCCCACATCGAGTATTAACTTATTACAACGCCCTCAATCATTTGCCACCTCGCGAAGCCCGCCAATATTTGCTAACGACATCTCATGAACAATGGACAAAACGAATCTTTGCCGATTTACAAAAAGCGCATCCCCAACTTGAAAAGCACTGTAGCGCAGTAGACATTTGGCGCTGGCCACATGCAATGGCAATTCCCTCCCCCGGCTTTTTAAGCAGCCTACCCAGCCGCCAACAAAACCTGCATCCGCACATTCACATCGCACATAGTGATTTATCAGGGTTTTCATTATTTGAAGAAGCGCAATATTGGGGCGTTAAAGCAGCACAAGCAATATTGAATTCATAAACATAATCAAATCACAAACAATCAACGCAAATTAAATTGGCCACGTTGACCAATGATTCATCCTTGACTAACCTGAAAGAAACTAATTAGGTAAGCGCCAGCAATATAGAAGGTGTTAATACGATTTAATAGATTGTATGGAACACATCATGTAGCACACGGCCAGCCTGTAATTCTCTCTTCGCTATCCAGTAACTGGATAATCATCCTTAAAAAATTAACTTACAGCAAAAGTAAGGACAGGTCTGATGCCAACTAAAGAAGCATGCGTGTAATGAAAATAATAAAATTATTGTTATTTTTCGGGCTAGGAATATCTATCAATGCTTATTCTGAAACCATCATTAATTTACTTTCTCGCGATGATCTAAATGCTCGCTATGCAATAGGCGCTATCAAATTAGGCCTTGAGAAAGCCCAATACCCTTATCGATTAGCAATTAATCACAGCAAATTTAGCGAGGAACGATATCGACAAGATGCCCAGGATGGCATTGTTGATATTATTTGGTCGGCAGCCAATCAAACTTTGGAAAATCAATTAATTCCCATCAGAATTCCGTTATATAAAGGCCTGCTAGGTTATAGAATTTTTATGGTGCATAAAAATAATAAAAATATTTTTGCCGATGTACGCACCTTAGCGGATTTACAAAAATTTACCTTTGGTCAGGGACGCGTTTGGCCTGACACATTAATCTTACGAGCTAATGGTTTAAAAGTTGAAACCAGCACTTATGAAGGCCTTTTTTTAATGTTGGACGGGAACCGCTTTGATGCATTTCCTCGCGCCATTTTTGAACCGTGGTCAGAAATAGAAGACCGCCCCCACCTCAACCTTGCAGTTGATGAAAATATTATTTTAGCTTACAAAATGCCTTTCTATTTGTACGTGAGCCCTAAAAATCCCGAACTGGCAGTTGCATTAGAAAAAGGCCTAACGATGGCCGTTACTGATGGTAGCTTTGATCGTTACTTTTATAGTGATCCCACTGTTAAAAAAGCGCTGGAAATATCGGACATAAAAAAACGCCGGCTTATAGAACTAAAAAATCCAAACTTATCGGCTAAAACACCCATTAACAACCAAGAATTATGGTTGGATATTTCTGAGTTCAATAAAAATCATCAATAAACCATGAGCAAATGAAAGGATAATTAACCTAATGAAAAAAACACTTACCTTAAAATTGATGGTTTCGGTAACTGCCGTTCTTGTCTTTATGACCTGCTTCATTCTATTTGCAAACAACCATGTGCTTAAAATAAATAAAATGAATGAGTTTAAAAATACAACAGCTGCGCAAATGAAACTTGTCAACTCAGCATTTGAACAGTCTTTATTTACTTATGATTTACCACAACTAAAAACTATCAGCGATTCAATAGTTGGAACGCCAATTATCAATAAGATAGATATTTTTGACCAACAAGATAAACCATTGGCTTCCTCAACAAAGACAGATGTAAACACTTCAGAAAAAGTATTATACGAAAAGGTTAAAATATATCGCACCGAGGACAAACGCTATATTGGCTATTACAATATTGAATTTTCAACTCAAGAAATCCAATCGAGTTTATCTAACCAATTTAAAACCACCATTATTACGGTATTGCTGTTGTTGATTACTTGTTTAATAGCGCTGTATATTTTTTCAAAAAAAATGGTAACCAAGCCGCTGCTCTATGTGAGCAACTTATTAGAAGATATGGCAGCAGGCGGAGGAAACCTTACTCGCCGACTTCCTGTTACGGGAGATGACGAAGTTGCGGATCTTTCCAAAAATTTTAATCAATTTGTTGAGCTGATCAGCAACATTGTTGAGCAGGTTAAGCAAGTATCTGAACACGTGAGCAGTAAAACTTTACTCATGACAGCAGTAACTGATGGCACAGTGTCATCCAGTACTCAGCAAGTGAAAGAAATAGAGTTGGTATCCACCGCAATTCAAGAATTATCCGTCTCCGCTATCGAAGTGGCGAAACACGCCAGAACAACAGCAAATGACACGCAAGAAACACTACATTTTACGAACGAAGGTTCACAAGTAATGAAATCTTCCATCGCTTCTATTAACCGACTTACACAACAAATAGAATCGACGGCCGATAAAGTTCAAGCATTAAAAGAAAATAGTGAAAGCATAGGCACTGTACTTGAGGTAATTCGTAATATAGCAGACCAAACCAACTTGCTAGCTCTTAATGCTGCCATTGAAGCCGCTCGAGCAGGCGAACAAGGCCGTGGATTTGCGGTAGTTGCCGATGAAGTACGTTCGTTGGCGCAAAAAACCCAAGCATCCACAACTGAAATTTCTGACATTATTGACCAACTACAAAAAGCATCAGGAGAAGCCCACTTCGCAATGAAAACCAGCGTAGTGTCGTTACTTGAGACAGTAAGCTCATCTGCAAAAGTGGATGAATCGCTCACGAAAATTAGAAATAACGTCAATAAAATTAACTCGATGAATCAACATATATCCAATGCATCAACAGATCAAAGCAATGTCGCCAGTGAAGTGAGTAAAAATATTTCAGCTATTCAGGCACTATCAGGAACTATTTTTAACAACGCCGATGTTATTCGCGAAAACAGTACTGAACTTGAAAATGAAAGCAAACAGTTACAAGCTCAGCTGAATAAATTTCAAACGCGATAAAATCAATAGAACATGTGTTTTTACTTGCCAAGGTTAATACCCTTGGCAATTGATGACTAGTAATACTGTTTATGGGCGTAGAACAAAAAATAAACAAATTAAGCACTAGCAACCTTCATCAACTCACTGTAGTATGCCGCCCCGATGCGCTTAGGTCAGCATCGCCCTCCCTTAACTAGCAACTCGCTACTTTTAGCATGCTAGCTCTTAGTGCTCGCCAGACCTTACCCACACAATTATTTGTCATGGGTGGCCGAGCCACAGGAAATCATTATGTCTTTCGAATCACTCGGCTTATCCGCCGATATTTTGCGTGCTATTGCCGATGAAGGTTACAGCACCCCTACTCCTATTCAACTTCAAGCCATTCCCGCCGTGCTCAAAGGCGGCGATATTTTGGCAGGTGCCCAAACGGGCACCGGTAAAACGGCAGGCTTTACATTGCCGCTGCTTGAAAAGTTGACTAACTCAACCAAACAACTCAATGGCCGCCGCCCGGTGCGTGCGCTCATTCTTACGCCTACTCGTGAACTCGCTGCGCAAATTTTTGAAAGTGTTCGCACTTACGGAAAGTATTTACCGCTGCGTTCAACCGTTGTTTTTGGTGGCGTAAGTATTAATCCACAAATGATGAAACTGCGCGGCGGTGTGGATATTTTGGTAGCAACACCAGGTCGTTTGCTTGATCTTATTAGCCAAAACGCTGTCAGCTTAAAAGAAGTTGAAATTTTAGTGCTCGACGAAGCCGACCGCATGCTCGACATGGGTTTTATTCATGACATCAAAAAAGTTTTAGCCCTGCTACCAAAGCAACGTCAAAACTTATTGTTCTCTGCAACTTTTTCTAATGAAATAAAAGATCTTGCGGATAAATTATTAAACAAGCCAACCTTAATTGAAGTAGCACGCCGTAACACCGCGAGTGAACAAGTTGAGCAACGAGTCCACCCTGTTGATCGCAACCGTAAACGTGAATTGTTATCTGAATTAATTACGAAAGGTAGTTGGCAGCAAGTATTAATTTTTACCCGCACCAAACACGGCGCAAACCGCTTAACTGAACAATTAGCTGAAGATGGCATCAGTGCTGCTGCTATTCACGGCAACAAAAGCCAAGGTGCACGCACTAAAGCGCTGGACGATTTTAAACGTGGAAAAATTCGTGCATTAGTTGCCACTGATATTGCCGCACGCGGCATCGACATTGACCAACTTCCCCACGTTATAAATTATGAATTACCTAACGTGCCGGAAGATTACGTGCATCGCATAGGACGCACTGGCCGCGCAGGCAGCGAAGGCATTGCGATTTCATTAGTGTGTATTGATGAGCAACGCTTTTTATACGACATCGAAAAATTAATTAAACACGATATCGAAAAAGAAGTGATCGTTGGGTTCGAACCAGACCCAACTATTCGTGCAGAGCCAATTGTATTAGGCCGCAGCATGACTATCGGCAGAAATAACGGCGGCGGTGGCGGTAACAGCAGAAGCGGTGGCGGCGGCAAACCATCTTTCGGTGCGAAACCAAGAACCGGTGGCCAAAATACTTCTGGGAAACCAAGTCATAAACCTGCTGGTAGTTCACACGGTGGCGCAAAACCTGGCGGCAATAATGCGCCGAGAAGAAGTGGGAATACGCAGAGACCTGAGCTGAAAATTTCTTAGGCTTAAATTCTAGCCTCAAATATTTGGGGCTAGTTTTTTAAACTAATAAATTAAAATCATCCGCATCCATAAACGCGGGAAAACTTTCGCGATACTGTATTAATCTATCTGCATAAAGCTCCAAAACAAAAGCACCCGCTTCTTGTGATTGTAAAAGGACTTCACCTGCAGGGCCAAAAATCCCTGAATCACCGGAATAATGTTGATGTTTTTCATCCATACCAACCCGATTAACACCGGCCACATAACTTAAATTTTCAATAGCTCGCGCTTGCAACAAACGATTCCAATGCAGAGCTCGAGCGCTTGGCCAGTTAGCAACATAGAGTGCGAGATCATAATCGTCGCGATTGCGACTCCACACCGGAAAGCGTAAGTCATAACAAATAAGCGGTAAAATTTTCCAACCTTTTAGCTCAACCAGAACGCGTTCTTTACCACAGGCATAACGCTCGTGTTCACCAGCCATACGAAACAAATGGCGTTTGTCGTAATGGCTATAACTGCCATCAGGGCGCATCCACACTAGGCGATTAAAATGCGTATCACCTACTTTTACTACAAGGCTTCCAGTCACCACTGCATTTAATTTATGTGCTTGTTTTGCCATCCATTGGTAAGCTTCACCATCCACTTTTTCGGCATAGCTACGCGCGTTAGCACAAAACCCGGTGGTAAAAACCTCTGGCAATATGATTAAATCCACATTATCTAATTGCTCCATAGCTTTACTGAAAACATGAAGATTATGGTACGGATTATTAGGAGCAATTTCCTGTTGAACTAAAGCAATCGTTAAATTCTGCATAACTTTTACTCTTTTGGAGGGGGCGAGGCACCACTTAAATGTAGTCCAAAATACGCAATAGCGAAAGCGACAAGTGCAGACATGCTAGACATTAAAAAGGTAAAGCTTGCGCTTTGATCCCACAATAAACCACTGGCTAAAGCCCCCACCGCACCACCAGCACCAAAACTAAAAGAGCTGTAAAGTGCCTGCCCCTGCCCTTGATGCGCGCCTTGAAAATGCGTGCGCACAAATTCAATAGAGGCTGCATGAGCCACACCAAAACTAAATGCATGTAGCAGTTGCGCAAATAACAACACCCACAGCCAAGTAGCGCCATAACCGATTAAACACCAACGAATTACCGTTATAAAAAAACTCATCAACAATAAGTTGCGCAAGTTAAATCTATACATAACTTTTGGCATGACGAAAAATATGGCTACTTCTGCTAACACCCCTAGCGCCCACAACAGACCCGTGGCAGTGCTGCTATAACCATAATTTTCTTGCAAATATAAACTATAAAAAGTGTAGTAAGTACCATGACTCACTTGCAATAAAAAACTGGAAAGCAAAAAACATACTATAACTGGCTGCCACACAACTTTCAGAAACCCGGTTGAGTGTGTAGTTGTTTTTGGAACCGTCATTTCTTTAAACGAAAAACTGGATAACCAAATTAAAACCAAAAAACTCAACATGGCAATGGGCAAAAATCGAATGGAAAAATAATCAAATAGCCAACCCAAACCAACCACAGCTACTACAAAACCCATTGACCCCCACAAACGAATTTGGCTGTAACGCTGAGTTTGATTACCAAGATACGTGAGGGTAATCACCTCAAATTGTGGTAATACAGCATGCCAAAAAAACGTGTAACAACTAATAACGATGAGCAACCAAGTGTATTGCTGACTAACTAAAACGCCCGCAAAAAATATACAAGCGATTGCGCTACCTTGGCGAATGATACGTAGACGCTGCTGGGTTTTATCGGCAAGCCAACCCCAAAAATTGGGTGCAACCATACGTGTGATAAAAATAATAGCAGTGATAACACCTACATCTTTTGAACTATAACCGAGAGATTTTAGATAGACACCCCAATAAGGTGTGAGTGAACCGACAACAGCGAAATAGAAAAAATAAAAACTGGAGAGGCGCCAATATGGGAGGGAATGAGCGTTGGAATTTTTTTCGAGCATAGATAAATTATCACCAACGGAGCAAAAACTCATTAATTTTTATAAAAAATTAAACACCTCACCGCAAGCAGCGAGGTATATTTTTGTTCCAAAAATCTATTACGTGGCAAGCCACGGGGAATTTAACCCTCGCTAGCGATTAAACTCCGTAGTCGCGCTCAACTTTTGCGATTCTGGTTTTGAATGAGGTGTACCATTTTTCATGACCCAGCTTTTGCGCAACTAAATGCTCGGCATTAGCTTTCCATTTTTTTATTGATTCCAAATCGGTCCAATAAGAAACCGTAATACCCAAATCCTCACGTACCGATTCGACGCCTAAAAATCCAGGTTGCTGCGCTGCAAGCTCGATCATTCTCATCGCCATTGCCTCATAACCCTCATTAACATCGGTACGGTGATTGGAAAAAATCACCGCGTAATAAGGTGGCTCAGGGGTCTTGGCGATTAAGCTCAATGAATTTCTCCATTCACTAAAAAATTACTTTTTTACACTAGCTGGAATCACTGGAACACTATGATGCACACCACCGTTCTGAGCACGCTGCCGCAACATATGATCCATTAATACCAAGGCCAACATCGCCTCCGCAATTGGGGTTGCACGAATACCCACGCAAGGATCGTGGCGACCTTTAGTGATAACTTCCACCGCGTTGCCATGCACATCCACACTGCGACCAGGAATATGCAAACTTGATGTGGGTTTTAACGCGATATTAGCAATAATATCTTGGCCAGAAGAAATACCGCCAAGAATTCCACCCGCATTATTGGAGAGGAAACCTTCTGGCGTCATTTCATCGCGATGCTTACTGCCTTTTTGTTCGATAACCGCAAAACCTTCACCAATTTCCACACCTTTTACTGCGTTGATACTCATAAGAGCATGGGCAATTTCTGCATCCAGGCGATCAAAAATCGGCTCACCCAAACCCGGCGGCACATTAGTGGCAATGACTGTAATTTTTGCCCCGATTGAATCGCCCTCTTTGTTAAGTACCTTCATATATTCTTCCATCTCAGCGACTTTGCTAGCATCGGGACAAAAGAAAGGATTTTGTTCAATTTGATCCCAATCAATTGCTTCAACGTCCACCGGATTAATTTTTATCGGCCCAAGCTGCGATAAAAAACCGCGCACCTGAATACCGTAAAAATCTTTGAGATATTTTTTTGCAATTGAACCTGCCGCTACCCGCATGGCTGTTTCACGCGCTGAAGAACGGCCACCACCACGATAATCACGTACGCCATACTTTTGCATATAAGTGTAATCAGCATGTGCAGGGCGAAATTGATCCTTAATATTGGAGTAATCTTTTGAACGCTGATCAGTATTTTCAATCATCAAACCAATGGGCGTGCCAGTGGTTTTACCTTCAAACACACCAGAAAGAATTTTTACCAAATCGTCCTCCTGGCGCTGGGTAGTAAAACGCGATTGGCCAGGTTTGCGACGATTTAAATCAATCTGCAGATCAGCTTCAGTTAAGGCTAAACCTGGTGGACAACCGTCAACAATACAACCCAACGCAAGGCCATGACTCTCACCGAAAGAAGTAACCGTAAATAATTTGCCGTAAGTATTTCCAGACATAAGTATCTCTGCGAAAAATGATTTAAAAAAGTGGATGAATTATACGTGAGTTAATTGCGAGTTCGAAGATTGAATATCTATTATTTCAAGACCGCCGGAGGCAGGACGCCGACGACGAGCCTACAGGAATGTATTTACGGCGAGTCTTGAAATAATAGATGTTCAATCTGAATCGCACATTGCTGCATACATCACAGCTGGTTTTCTGCTTTTGCTTTTGTTAAATCATGCGCCGTTAACATAAACACGCCATGTCCACCACGCTGCAATTCAATCCAGGTGAAAGGCAAGCCTGGATAAGCCGCTGCGAGAGCAACGCAGGAGTTACCGACTTCCACAATCAACACACCATCATCGGTTAAATAATCGCTGGCTTCACGCAGCAAGCGTCGCGTAAAGTCCAAACCATCTTCACCGGAACACAAGCCAATTTTTGGCTCAGCATGGTACTCATCAGGCATAGTTGCTAAATCATCAGAATCTACATAAGGCGGATTAGACACAATCAAATCAAATCTCTGTCCAACCAAGTTAGCAAACAAATCAGACTGCATCGCAAATACACGCTCTTCCAAGCCATGTTGTTGAATATTTTCCTCAGCAACTGCTAGCGCATCAAAAGAAATATCGCTTAATTGCACTTCAGACTCAGGGAAAAAATAGGCACAGGCAATGCCTATGCACCCGCTACCTGTGCATAAATCCAAAATTTGTTTTGGCTCAGTAGGCAACCAAGGCTCAAATCGCTTCTCAATTAATTCACCTATAGGCGATCGCGGTACTAATACCCGCTCATCCACTGCAAATGGCAAGCCCGCAAACCAAGCTTGACCGGTGATATAAGCAGCCGGAATACGCTCCTCGATACGACGCTGTAAATTCACCAACACCCTTTCGCGCTCTGCATAGGTTAACCGTGCACTAAGCCATTCTTCACCCAGCGGCGGCTGTAAATGAATAGTATAAAGCACAAGCTGTTCAGCCTCATCCCAACTATTATTGGTGCCATGACCAAAAAATAATTTAGCGCCAATAAATTCGCTAGCGCCCCAGCGAATAAAATCGCGCACAGTAAAGAGTTCATCGCAAATACTAGACTTGAGAATGGGCATAAACATAACTCGTTAAAAAATTGTACAGCTATTCTACCGAAACAGTGCATAAGAAATGAAACTTTATATAATTTGAACCATGAAAAATGTAAACTGTTTTACGTAGAACCGCTCCCATAGGAACGGTTAATTGTTGGTTGAGGAATCGATATGAAAGAGCATTTTGCAAATATTATTGCTGGTGTTGGTGAAGATTTAACCCGTCCGGGTTTAATTGATACTCCAGAACGTGCGGCAAAGGCATTTCAATTTTTAACGCGTGGGTATCAGCAAACGCTTGAAAATGTAGTCAATGGTGCACTCTTTCCTTCTGATTCTAATGAGATGATTATTGTAAAAGACGTAGAGCTTTATTCACTCTGCGAACATCATATACTGCCCTTTATCGGCAAAGCACATGTTGCCTATATCCCTACTGGAAAAGTATTGGGCTTATCAAAAATTGCGCGCATTGTGGATATGTTTGCGCGGCGCTTACAAATTCAAGAGCAACTTACGTTACAAATTGCTGAGTCTATTCAACATATAACCGGGGCTTCTGGCGTTGGTGTTATTATTGAAGCCAAACACATGTGCATGATGATGCGTGGTGTTGAAAAACAAAACTCATCTATGAAAACGTCGGCGATGCTCGGTACCTTTCGCAGCAATCAAGCCACGCGAATGGAATTTTTATCATTAGTGCAGTAAAAATCTAAAACATTATTGTACAAATTTAATATATTAATTTATTTTTACGACTTCTACTCGCGCAACGTTATTACCACGCCCCGCTGGGGCTAGGCCGCCAATACCGAAAGTTTGCACGCGTTTTGGGTCTATTCCCCGTGCGACTAACGCTGCTTTAACTTGGTCTGCGTATTTTTTTGACACTAACTGTTGTTCTTCCAGTGTCTGAATAGAGTAGTCATGCCCGACCAAAGCAATCCTCATCGTCGCCTGCAGATTAAGTAAGTTTACCAGTGCCTGGACGTGTGCTGTTTTGATTTCTAAATATTCAATTTTGCTTTGCGCCGGAGAAACTGATTTACCATCGTTGATAGTAAGGTCAGGGAAGACAA
>JANPKH010000408.1:0-16174 GCA_031425935.1 Gammaproteobacteria bacterium
CATACATAAATCCATGATCCTGCGGATCATTATAAATTCGCCCACCAGCTTTAACCGCTGTGCGAACAATCGCATTAACTTCTTCGCGGCTTTCTGCTGAAAGACATATCAAAACCTCCGTGGATTTTTTAGCATCCACAATTTCTTTGTTGATGAAAGTTTTGAAAAATGACTCGGTCAAAAGCATTGCGTGAATTGTATCGCTGATAACCATACAAGCGCCTTTATCATTGGTGAATTGCGGATTAAATGTATAGCCTAAAGCAGCGAAAAAATTTTTGGATTTTTCCAGGTCTTTAACAGCGAGGTTAACAAATATAAGTTTCGTCATTCTATTTCTCCAGCGAGTTATAAGGATTTATCATCAAGTTATTGCCGAAATGTTAACTGCGTTTATTTCATAATAAGTAACAGTTGTGCTAAGCCACTTGGTGCTTTTTTATGACTATGCGTAATAGTCGTTTAAGCAATACAAAAATCGACAAGCCCATTAAAATTATTTTTATTTTATTGGCGAATTAAAGATCAAGGTAGGAGCTGAGCAATTTTTCCGCGTAAAAAACGTCGCTCAGGTTCTTGTTGGGTCAAATTCAGCGCCTGCTCATAGCCGGCTTTCGCGTATTGAATATCACCCAGTTGGCGATAAAAATCGGCACGGGCGGCATGAAACAAATAATAATCTTGTAAATCACCACGCGCAGATATGACGTCAATGGCTGCTAACCCAGCTGCTGCACCGTCGCGCATTGCGAGGGCAACTGCTCGATTCAATTCGACCACTGGCGAAAGACTAAAGCGTAACAACAAGTCATATAGGCCTATAATTTCCTCCCAATCAGTTTCTGCATAACTGAGTGCTTCCGCATGCACTGCGGCAATTGCAGCTTGTAAGGTGTAGACCCCAACACCACCCATATTCAATGCACGTTTAATATAAGTCGAACCTTCTGCAATTTGTGCGTGATTCCAAAGGGAGCGATCTTGTTCTTCAAGGACAATTAAATCGCCATCAACTGAGCTCCGCGCCGCATGTCGTGAGTCCTGCACCAACATTAAAGCCAGCAGGCCTAATACTTCTTGCTGTGGCAATAATTCCGCCAGCAAATATCCCAACCGAATGGCTTCGCGCGACAAGTCATAGCGTGTGAGAGTTTCACCAGAGGAAGCGGAATAACCTTCATTAAATAATAGATAAATGACTCGCAACACTGAATCCAGACGCGTCGGTAATTCCTGTTGCGTAGGGATTTCATAAGGAATAGCGGCATCTCGAATTTTAGCTTTGGCGCGCACAATACGTTGTGCAATAGTTGTGGGCGATGCGAGAAAAGCGCGCGCTATTTCTTCCGTCGTAAGCCCACAAATTTCACGCAGTGTTAACGCGAGCTGAGCTTCGGGCGAAAGGCTGGGGTGGCAACAGGTAAACACTAAACGCAGCTGGTCGTCTTCAATGTGTTCATCTGCCCATTCTTCGCTATCGCTAATAGCTGCATCTAAATCTTCAGCGATATGTGTTAGCGATTGATTAAACCTTGCGCGCCGCCGCAAATGATCAATTGCTTTAAACCGCCCGGCGGAGACCAACCAGGCGCGTGGATTTTGTGGAATACCTTCAACTGGCCATTGTGCGAGAGCCGCAGCGAAAGCATCGTGCAATGCTTCTTCTGCCAAATCGAAATCACGCAATAAACGAATGAGCGTTGCTAGAACACGGCGTGCTTCTGTTTGATAAATATTTGCAATTTTCTGCTGATCAGTAAATTCCGAATTTAAATTCAATGCAATGCCTCACACGTCTAAGCAAAAAAATTGACTAAAAATTAATTTTTCTCATATGAGTTAGCTTACTGAACCTGGACAGCCGTGGCGATTAACACCTGCACCGGTACATCTCCCGCACTTAACCACAATGATTCATGTACATTCGACATTAATGCATGCGGAACAAATATGGCGGTTTCCGGTTCAACGTTAAGCTCAAAAGTTGCAGATAAAAGACTACATGGACTAGCGATAGGCATGATCAAGCCATAACTATTTTGTGCAGGTAACGAATAGGTCGCGTAAGCAGCAAGACTGATACGAAGCACACAAAAATCATCAAAGCTTACAACTTCTTCTACCTTGATTATTTCATTTTCTGTTGCGAATAATAAAGCTAATGCCGCAGGCTCAGGTGTGTCGCATGATGCATTTTCTAAAGCTGCTTCAGTATCCCAATGCGATTGTGTTAACACTTTTTGTGCGAAAGATAAAATTTTTCGTTCGTAAACTGCTGTTTGGAATTCTAATGTGCGCACCCCGTGCTGTAACGCGTGGGGCACGTAACATGGCACTTTAACAACATCACCCACCGCAAGTGGATATAAAGCGGAGAACATGTTCATATGATCCCGCGCTTGCTGTTCTTGTTCTATTAATTCTAATGGCAATTGTTTTTGCCATTCCGTTAAAGTTCCGCAATCTATAGCAGCACTTAAAGCCATTCTATTTTTAATTCGCTCCAAGTCTAATAATGCGTCAATGGCGCGGCGAATTTCTTCATATTCCTGCGTAGCTTTTAAATAAGCCGTTTTAAATTGCTCATCACTCTGATATTGATTGCGAACGGTTTTATCGAAACCTAAACGAATAGCGCCAACATTATTATTCCATGCTTGCGGATCAATATGAGTGACTATATAAACTTCTTGTTTTTGTTCATGCAATTCAAAATATAAATCGCCATACACTTCATTTGGCAAGGGGTCTAATGTTTTTAGCAGAGTTATCTTTTTCTCTAACCCGTCGGATAAATATTCAGGCATTAACGCCAACACCCATGGTAAAGGTGTTGTAAAATTTTGCGCAATAATATTTGCCTGGCCCCGAGCCTCAATACCCGTATACCAAATTTCTTGCCCCCAAGGTTTTGGAATTTTAATGGGGTCAAGTGTTAGCGGTGATGATAAGTTTAACCAAGGCACTTGATGCTTTTGCGCAAATTGCTGCAGTGCGGAAATATCTCCACTCAAGGACTTTATGGCTAGCGTTAAGCTTACATTAACGGAAAAAATAGCTGCGCAAACGTCAGTGGTGGAATTTTTTTTAGCAAGATGCAACAATGCCACTAATTCAATGTCACTGGGTTCAGTCAAGTAATATTGATGAAACTTGAATTGGATTGCAAACGTGAGGTGAGGATTATTTTGCGCGAGCAGATTAGCTGTTTGCTCACGAATAATAATTTCAGGGTTTTCAGAAAAATAAATAATCAAACCGATGACTCGCTCTGCATGATAAATACAAACCATTTACCAGAAAATAAAAACTCGACCGAAGCCGAGTTTTTATTTTGTTTATATTACATTGAATAGATAAATAACTTAATTTAAGCGTTCGATAACAGTCGTAATCCCCTGACCTAAACCTATGCACATGGTTGACACGCCCAAGGTTGCATTTTTTTCTTTCATCACCGTTAACAACGAACCAGTGATTCGCGTACCTGAGCATCCAAAGGGATGGCCCAGAGCGATAGCGCCACCATTAAGATTCACTTTGTCATTCATAACATCAAGTAATTTTAAATCTTTTAATACTGGCAAGGCTTGCGCCGCAAAAGCTTCATTTAATTCCACAACTTCAATGTCATTAATGGTTAAGCCAGCAGCTTTGAGTGCTTTTTCAGTCGATGGTACCGGACCATAACCCATGATAGATGGATCAACGCCCGCGATACCAAGAGAAATTACTTTAGCGATAGGTTTAAGCCCTAACGATTGAGCACGTTCGGCAGACATAACTAACATCACCGAAGCACCATCGGAAAGCTGCGACGAACTACCCGCCGTTACTTGGCCATTTTTTGGATCGAATACTGGAGGCAATTTACTTAAGGCTTCAACAGTTGTTTCAGGGCGAATGGTTTCATCTTTATCCACCATTACCATAAATCCATCACTGTTGTGACCTTCAACGGCGATGATTTCACGATCAAACCGGCCCTCGGTACGCGCTTTTGCCGCCAACTGGTGCGAACGAGCACTGAACTCATCCATTTGCTGCCGATTAATGCCGTGCAACAAAGCTAAATATTCCGCAGTCATTCCCATATTTCCCGCCGCTTTAGCAACGGAAAGCCCAAGCAGTGGATTAATACTTACGGAATCATACATGGGCAAATGCCCCATATGCTCAACTCCGCCAATCAAATATACATCACCTAAATTAGCGCGAATATTTGCTGTAGCAGTGTGCAATGCAGACATTGATGAACCACACAAACGGTTTATTGTTTGCGCCGGCACTGTATGTGGTAAACCAGCTAAAAGTAAAATATTACGCGCTACGTTGAATGCTTGCTCTTCGCGCTGCATTACACAACCCCAAAGCATATCGTCAATAGTAACTGGGTCTACCGCGGCATTTCGAGCGAGCAGACCTTTGATAATGGCAGCAGATATATCATCCGCACGCACATTGCGGAAACAGCCATTTTTAGAGCGACCCATCGCACTACGAGCATAATCAACAATTACAGCATCTCTTGGTTGTAAACTCACTATTGTTCTCCTTAGCTGTGGCTATTGGCTACTAGCTATAAAAAGTTTGGTTGTTCGCAGCTTTTGCCTTCAAGCTTGCAGGAGGTTCGTAGAGTGCACCGAGATGACTAAATTTCGCTGCCATCTCACAGAAAGCTTGCGCACCAATGGAGTCTATCCAACGGAATACACCACCTCTGAAAGGAGGGAAACCTGTGCCATAAACCAGAGCCATATCCGCTTCTGCGGCAGTTTCAACGATACCCTCTTCCAAACAGCGCGCTAATTCAGTAGCCATTGGAACCATCATGCGCGCAACAATATATTCGTCGCTGATTTCAATATGATTGAGAACTGTCGGCTTAATAATATCCACCGCTTCTGGGCTTGGTACTTTTGCGAGTTTGCCCTTTTTATCCAGCTCGTAATTATAAAAGCCTTTTTCAGTTTTTTGCCCCAACCGACCTGCCGCAAAAAGCACGTCAGTACAGGAAGTAAAACTGCGTTGCATACGCTCGGGAAAACCATCAGCCATGACTTTTTCAGCATGAACTGCGGTATCAATGCCAACCACATCTAACAAATAAGCAGGGCCCATGGGCCAACCCCAAGTTTCCATTAATTTATCGATACGTTGATAATCCACTCCATCGCGAAGTAGATAAGCAAAACCTGCCAAATAAGGAAACAACACACGATTAACAAGAAAGCCAGGGCAGTCTTTCACCACAATCGGCTTCTTACCCATTGTATTAGCGTAAGCCACTGTGCGTGCCACCGCATTGTCTGAAGTTTTAACACCACGAATAACTTCCACCAGCGGCATCATGTGCACTGGATTAAAAAAGTGCATACCGCAAAAATTTTCCGGGCGCTGTAAAGCTTCTGCAAGATAGGTAATTGAAATGGTAGATGTGTTGGAAGTGATAACTGTGTCCGCACTTACTTTTGTTTCAACTTCTGCAAGCACGCTTCGCTTAACTTTAGGATTTTCAACAACTGCTTCCACCACAATATCAACCTGGTCAAAGCCATCGTAAGTCAATGCGGGCTCAATACGATTTAACACATCGCCCATTTCACTAACAGTCATTTTTTTACGCTCTACGCGCTTGCTCAACAATTTGTTGGCTTCAGACAACCCTAAATCTATACCTTTTTGCGCGATGTCTTTCATCTTGATGGGTACACCACGCGAAGCAGATTGATAAGCAATGCCGCCCCCCATTATTCCGGCCCCCAAAACCGCAGCACGAACAATTTTTTTGTCAGCTTTTTTCTCCCAACCCTTTGCCTTCTTACTCAGTAATTGCTCGCTGATAAAAAGTCCAACTAAGGATTGAGCTACAGGTGTTTGCGCCATTTTGGCGAAGCCTTCCGCCTCAATTAGCAAAGCCTCATCACGGCCTTTATCAGCGGCCTTTTGCATTGCTTTGATAGCAGTGACTGGAGCCGGATAATTGCGCCCTGCTTGTGCACCAACAAACGCTTTTGATGTTTCGAACGCTAACATCGACTCCATAATATTTAATTGAAGTGGCGCTTTTTTCTGAGCACGGCGCGCTTGATAATTAAATTTTCCATTGATGGCTTCAGTCAACGTAAAAAGTGCAGCCTCGCGCAATTTTGTCGGATCAACTACTGCATCGACCACACGCGCCGCCAACGCTTGTTCAGCAGTATTTTCTTTTCCAGCAGCTATCCATTCAACTGCTGTATCCAGTCCTGCGACACGCGGCAACCTTACAGTGCCACCCCACCCGGGAATAATACCCAGCTTAGTTTCAGGCAAGCCTATTTTTGTAGCATTTGTGCTAGCTATACGATAATCACAAGCTAAACAAAACTCCAAGCCACCCCCCAACGCAATACCGTTGATGGCGACAACCGTAGGGAAAGGTAAATCCTCCAAGCGGCAATTATTGCGATTATTGTTAGCAAGATGACCAATAATTTGCTCTGGGCCGGCAGCGAAGACAGCACCAAACTCCATTACATCAGCACCGACGATAAATACATCTTTGGCACTGGTAACTAGCAAGCCTTTGATATCTTTTGCTTGCTCAAGAACGTTTAAAGCTTGCTCCAATTCGGCAACCGCCAGTAAATTAAATTTATTGACCGACTCACCCTGCAGATCAAAAATTAATTCTGCAATCGCATCGGCATGCTTAACGAGGGATAGTGTTTTTCCTTGAAACATAAGCGTTTTCTCTTAGATATTTAGGATAAAATTCTAGGATTAGTGTAGCAGGCTAAAACAGCGACGGGCTAAAAAAATGATGCACAATCAGGTTAAGCTTTACAAATAAGTAAAACACATTCTTCTGTGGTAGATAAATTGCGAAAACGATAAGCCTGCCCAGCAAAAAGTGTGAATGCATCATCCATTCTTAAAATTGAAACCTGCATATTAGCAGTGAGTTCAAGTTGGCCAGAAGTAATAAAACCACTGATGCATTCGCTCGACATTAACGGAGTGGCGCCTGTATCCGCACCTGCACTTAATGTAAGCTTTTGGAAAAACAAATTGACGACGAAGTTTTTGTGGGGAATATTCTGAACAATAATGCCAGATTGATGCTCCTGTGTAACCAGCTCGCCGGATCGATAAACAACCTGGCTTGGATGACTTGGATCACATACAAAAAACTGTGCCAATGTCATCGGAATAACACTAAGAATCTTTTCAAGCGAATTGATTGAAGGGCTATTTTGACCCTGTTCAATCATGGAAATACTACTATGAGTTACACCTGCTCTTTTTGCCAATTCTCTTTGCGATAAACCATTCTGTTCACGCACTACTTTTAAACGTGTCCCTACGTCATTGGTGACGAGTGAAGTCGACACAGAATTAGGTAGGGGATCAAGCATTTTTTAGTAGTTGTTCACGCTCTGCATCCGGTAGATTGCTGACGATTAAATTATACGAATGATCAATCATGTCGTAAATTTCCTCATCAGGAACGCTATCATCAAAAATAACAGTGTTCCAATGCTTTTTGTTCATTTGATAGCCAGGCTGAATCGCGTCATATTGCGCGCGCAACTCTAAAGCAAGCTCAGGGTCACATTTTAAATTAATACGTGCGAAAGCAACTCCCGACGTCAAGGTCGCGAACATTTTATGGCAAACCTTGAAAACCCCCACAGAGGGATCGACAGGAAATGTTTGCACAGATCGGTTTTTACTCAATAGATATTTTTGTGCAGAAGAAAAATCCATCGTGCAATCCTTTTTTAAACATCTCGATAAGATATAGGGTTAAAAATCACATGCATTCTCAGGAGAAAGCACATCTAATGTTCTAAAGTAACTGAAGATGTTTCAGAACAATGGTTATATAAAATCATGTATAACTAACCAATTTTTAGGTAGGGTACATTTATTTAAGCAACCGGTAAAACAATCTCTTCGCGACTTAAAAACTACTACACATTCTGCAGTAGTTATTTTAAAAACGATAGTGAAAATGGCGCATTTTTCATTTTAAATCACGTTTGGATTATAGCAGCTGGCTATCCAATCGTTGGATTTGCTTTGAAGATTATTATAGTACGTCGCTTACGCGAGCTAATCTTTTCAAGAAATCCTCTCAATTAAACCTTTATTGAGAACTGTGCCAACGCTAATGTGAGCAAAAATGCCACACTCAATATCTACTGTATTTCCGGGGCGAGAGTATAAAGTGATATTCATATATTTGTAATGCCAATCCTGCGTTGTTATCACGAATAGTTAAAATCTGTAGCGCCAAAATCTATATTTCAATAGTGTGACCTAGGCTAAAAGAAATAGTGCCTCTATAAATATAAAAAATGGCTTTATCCTTAAAAAGACGTCCTACGATAGTCACGATATTCTGGTTTCCAAAAATTCTCTTCTATTTTTTCAACCATTACTTCTTCGGGTACCGGCATGGCCACACCATCAAGAATGGCTTGTTTAAATATGGCCAAAGCAATAATTTTACTGATTTCACGAATATTTTGTAAGGGGGGCAACAAAGCCCCCTTTCCTTCTTTGACCATTGGCGACGTATTTGCCAAAGCGCGACTTGCGGCCATAATCATACCATCAGTTATACGCCTGGCTTTTGCAGAAATAACCCCTAAACCCAATCCTGGAAATATATAACTATTATTACATTGAGCAATTTCAAAGTGGCGGTTACCCATATCCACTGCAGCGAAGGGACTACCAGTTGCGATGAGCGCCTTGCCAGAAGTCCAACGTAATAAATCGACGGGTTGCGCTTCAGCTTGCGAAGTAGGATTAGATAAGGGCAACACTATAGGATATTCACAATAATTCTGTATTGCTTCAATAATGTTTTTCGTAAACAACCCAGGCTGACCAGAAACACCAATTAATACTGTTGGTTGAGCATTAACAACCACATCAAGTAAGTTAATAATGTTGTCTTTTTTGCTGTGCGTTAAGGTCCATTGCGCCACTACAGCATCAGGTATACACAAGGTTTTTTGAAAATCAAACAAATCTTTAGAGCTGGTTTGCAATAACCCGTATTTGCTAGTAAGAAAAATCCTACTGTGTGCTTCCGCATCAGTTAAACCTTCATCCACCATTTGGCGTAGCAGATGCTCAGCAATTCCTGTTCCCGCAGAGCCAGCACCGGCAAATAGAATTTTCTGATCTCGTAACCGTTCTCCTTTGGCAGCGCAAGCAGCCAAAAGTGTACCCAGTGTTACAGCAGCAGTGCCTTGAATGTCATCATTAAAACAACAAAGTTCGTTACGATAGCGATTTAACAATGGTGTTGCGTGTTGTTGCGCAAAATCTTCAAATTGCAACACAGCCTTAGGCCAACGCAACTTCACACCCTGAATAAAATCATCGACAAACGCGTAGTAATCTTCACCAGTGATGCGCCGATGCTTCCAACCCATGTACATTGGATCGTTCAGAAGTGCTTCATTATTGGTTCCTACATCCAACATGACAGGCAAAACATAGGCTGGGCTGACGCCTCCACAGGCGGTATAAAGCGCAAGTTTGCCAATGGGAATACCCATACCGCCAATGCCCTGATCACCTAAACCTAGAATTCGCTCACCATCGGTGATGACAATTACCTTTACATTTTGCTTGGTCGCATTTTGTAGCATCTCATCGACACGCTCACGCGCTGGGTAGGCAATATACAAACCACGTTTACGACGATACATTTTTGAAAATTGTTGACATGCAAGCCCCACCGTAGGGGTATAAATCAGGGGCATTATTTCTTCGAGATGATCAATGACCAGACGGAAATATAAGGTTTCATTGGTATCTAACATATTGCGTAAATAAATGTGCTTATCTATGTCACTTTGAAACCCGCAAAGTTGTTGATAAGCACGCGATTTTTGCTCCTCAATTGTTTCTATTTTATAAGGAAGCAATCCTTCCAAATTAAATTGTTGGCGTTCGCGCTCACTAAAAGCGCTGCCTTTATTTAACAGTGGTGACTCAAGCAGCGCAGGTCCAGCAAAAGGGATATAAATAGGTCGCTTTGTAATCGTCATAATACTGCTCCCCACATAAAATTACGTCACTTAAACATAACTCACAATAAGGCTAATAGCCACCCATGCCCCATATTAGGAAAGTGTAAACAGTGACTTGCTATAAATTTAAACGCTAAAATGGGAATCTATTTTTTCTGAATGAGATTGTTATGCTGCTAAACGAATTTTTAACAAAATTGATCAACAATCCGCTCGATATAACTTTTATCGACACCATTGCCGTTGTAGATGCAAATTATACATTTACGGCCACAGCTTTTCGAAATGGTGAGTTGCATAATGAGGCGGGTCAAAATTCTGGATCATGCAAATTATTATTTTTTGCACAATTACACGGGCTAACAAAAGAGCAAACGTTACAATGTTTTGGTGATTATTATCGTATTGATGTAAAGCAAAATCCCAATGCTAATAATCATCAAAATATACGAAATTTTATGCAGTTTGGTTGGGAGGGTATTGAGTTTTCTGGACAAGCATTAAGCTAATTGCGGCAAAAATCAATTAAATAGTAGATACATTTAAGAATCAGAAAAACACCATCAGGGCTGTACTGATGGTGTTTTTAATTCAACGCCGTGGTGGCATACCACCCGGAGGCATTCCACCCATGCCACCCGGTAAGGCACCACCAATACCACGCATCATTTTTGCCATACCACCACCCTTCATCTTGCCCATCATCTTTGCCATTTGTTTATGCTGCTTTAACAAACGATTTAAATCTTGAATCTGAGTACCTGAGCCAAGTGTGATGCGGCGTTTACGCGAACTACTCAACTCATCGGGATTACGGCGCTCGTCTGGCGTCATGGAACCAATAATAGCTTCCATGACTTTGAACTGCTTGTTCATGGTGGACGATTGCGCTATTTGAGCAATATTACCCATGCCCGGTAACTTATCGAGCATTGAAGTCAGGCCGCCCATATTGTGCATTTGTTGCAGTTGGTCGCGCAAATCTTCAAGATCAAACTTCTGGCCTTTGTTAACTTTCTTAATAAGCTTGTCGGCTTTTTCTTTATCAATGGTACGCTCAACTTGCTCAATCAGAGACAGCACATCACCCATACCAAGAATGCGCGAAGCAATTCGATCCGGATAAAATGGCTCGAGTGCATCAACTTTTTCGCCCATACCTAAGAATTTGATTGGCTTACCAGTAATGTGACGCACAGATAATGCAGCACCGCCACGAGCATCACCATCAGCTTTAGTGAGGATAACGCCGGTCAGTGGCAACGCATCATTAAATGCCTTGGCGGTATTCACCGCATCCTGACCAATCATGGCATCTATCACAAATAATGTTTCTATTGGCTTAATAGCTGCGTGTAAATCTTGAATCTCTGTCATCAACTCATTGTCGATATGTAAACGACCCGCAGTATCCACAATCACCACATCAAAGAATTGACGCTTGGCATGATCAATAGCTGCACGTGCTATATCAACCGGCTTCTGTTGCGTGGTGGAGGGGAAAAATTCCGCGCCGACTTCTGCAGCCAAAGTTTGTAACTGCTGAATTGCCGCTGGGCGATAAATATCCACACTTACTACAAGGACTTTTTTCTTCTCGCGTTCCTTTAAAAATTTTGCCAGCTTAGCAACCGATGTGGTTTTACCCGCACCCTGCAAGCCTGCCATAAGTACAATTGCTGGCGGTTGCTGGGCAAGGTTAAGGCTCTCATTGGCCTGCCCCATCATTTCCACCAGTTCTTTTTCAACAATTTTAATGAACTGTTGGCCAGGATTGAGCGCTTTGCTGATTTGTTGACCAAGCGCGCGGCTTCTCACCTGATCAATAAATAGTTTCACGACTGGCAACGCAACATCTGCCTCAAGCAAAGCTTTACGCACATCACGTAAGGCGTCTTTAATATTGTCTTCGCTCAGACGAGCTTTACCGGTAATGCTGCGGAGTGTGTGGGATAAACGGTCCGTTAGATTTTCAAACATAACTTATCTCAATCAACTACTGGAAAATTATAGGGGGGTGAAAATTGCAAAGACAATACATTACAAAAATGGCCGCAATTATAACCGCAAAAATGTCTTAGCGACAAACTCAAGACAAACCAATTGCTAGTGAGCAATAGCATTTGATGAAACCTTATGACAAACTTCCGATTAAGTTCAACTATCCCTGCTTTCACCATCATTTAATCTTTTGTAGAGCCCAGCATAATATGATTTTCGTTATTGCCAATATCATCGCCGCAATTCTCTATACAGCTTTAGGTGTCACTCTTGCTACGCAGGTTATCCGACAAACCACGCCGACTGTTAGTCTACTTTTACGTGCCATCGCACTCACATTGTGTTTTCACGCGGTTGGGATTTACGGTATTAGCGTTAAACCTGAAGGTATTCAGCTGAGCCTTTTCGTAGTGTCTTCACTTATTTTTTGGGTCATTAATACCGTTGTACTGCTTAGTAGTTTGAAAAAACCATTACACAATGTATTTATTTTTCTGCTTCCACTTTCAGCCATTGCAGTGATTGCTGCGCTCGTTAGTCATAGCCGCAGCTCAATTATACAATTAGATAATAAACTTGCCAGTCATGTAGTCTTATCAGTTCTTGCTTATAGTTTATTAACTATTGCAACTTTACAAGCGCTACTTCTTGCCTATCAAAATCGGCAATTAAAAACCAAAGCTGGCCTACATAGCTTGCGTTATTTACCGCCGCTTCAAACCATGGAAGCACTTTTGTTTGAATTTTTGTTTGTCGGCGAAATTTTATTAACGCTATCAATAATAACGGGCTTCATTTTTTTAGAAAATATCTTTGCGCAGCATCTAGTACACAAAACTGTATTTTCAATCGCCGCTTGGTTTGTATATGCATTTTTGTTAATAGGAAAATATAAGTTGGGCTGGCGCGGGAATACAGCGATTCGCTGGACATTGGCAGGGTTTTTATTTTTGATGCTAGCGTATTTTGGCAGTAAGTTAGTTTTAGAGATTATTTTGCGTCGCGTTTGATGCACATATTGGAAGCAAAAAAATAGCCTCATAAGAGGCTATTGTAATATTCGCTATTCTCTACGCCATTGAGTTCCGCCAGTTTTCGAATCCTCAAGCACCACACCTTGTGTCAATAATGATTTTCGAATTTCATCTGCACGTACAAAATTTTTATCGGCTTTCGCTTGAGTGCGCTCAGCAATTAAGGTTTCAATTTCTTCTGCACCGGTAGCATTATTGCCACCAGCCTGCAAAAACACTTCTGGATTTTCTTGCAGCACACCCAGAATCAAGCCCATTGCCTTCAATTGTCCAGCGAGATTATTGGCTAACACAGAATCATTTTTTGCATTATTTAAATCGCGCACTAAATCATACATACCCGCCAAAGCAACGCGCGTATTAAAATCATCATTCATAGCTTCCACAAACGCTTTGTAATAATTGCTTTCTTGCATTGTGACGAATTCAAGTGGAGCGATGCCAGCATAATTACGCAGTGCCCCATAAAAACGCTCTAGACCGGTACGCGCCTCAATTAAATTATCTTCTGAGTAATTTATTGGGCTGCGATAGTGGCTACTAACTAATAAAAAACGTACGACTTCCGGATGATATTTTTCTAAAACATCGCGAATAGTGAAAAAATTTCCGAGAGATTTCGACATTTTTTCGCCATCTACACGAAGGGGCGCTGCATGCATCCAATAATTTACATATTGATGGCCATTAGCTGCCTCACTCTGCGCAATTTCGTTTTCATGGTGCGGAAATTGTAAATCAGCACCACCACCGTGAATATCTATGTGATCTCCACAGCACTTTTTACTCATAGCAGAACATTCAATGTGCCAACCAGGACGACCATTACCCCAAGGGGATGACCACGAAGGCTCACCTACTTTCGCAGCTTTCCACAATACGAAATCGCGCGGATCTTCTTTCACTTCGTCAACTTCAATACGCGCACCCGCTAATAATTCATCTACATTTTTATTGGAAAGTTTTCCATATTCTTTAAAGCTTGTAACCCGATAATAAACGTCACCATTAACTGCGAGATAGGCGTGATTTTTTTCAATCAACGTGTTTACGATTTCGATAATAGGGCCAATAAATTCTGTCGCACGGGGTTCAATTGTTGGCGGTAATATTCCCAGGCGCGCTTCGTCATCATGCATCGCATCAATAAAGCGGTTGGTTAAATGCTGATAATCTTCATTGGCTTCGTTTGCACGGCGAATAATTTTGTCGTCAATGTCAGTAATATTATGTACATAATTTAAATCCCAACCTTGGCTACGCACAAACCGAGCGACCACGTCAAATGCAATAGATGTACGAGCATGACCGATGTGGCAATAGTCATATACGGTAATACCGCAAACATACATTGAAATTTTTCCCGGACTAATGGGTTTAAAAATTTCTTTTTGGCGAGTCAATGTATTGTAAATTTGAAGCATTACTTTTTCCTTAACATATTAATTATTGCTCAAATTAAACACCTCGCCGCAAGCAGCGAAGTATATTTTTGTTTCAAAAATCTATTCCGTGGCAAGCCACGGGGAATTTAACCCTCGCTTGCGATTAAATTGGACATAATTGATGGATATTAATCATCTATCTTTGCAAAACTATCTTTCAAACTGATAGTTCGATTAAATACCAATTTATCAGCACTAGTGTATTTACTATCCAAGCAGAAATAACCCTGACGTTCAAACTGAAAGTGATCAGTAGCTTGTGCGTTAGCTAAACTCAGCTCTGCCTTACAGTTTTGTAAAATCTCTATACTGCTGGGGTTAATACAATCAAGGAAATTTTTGCCGCCGGCATCTGGCGCTTCATCCGTAAATAAACGCTCATACAAACGCACTTCACAATTTATATTTTGGGTTGCTGACACCCAATGAATAACACCCTTGGCCTTAATGCCATCTTCAGGATCTTTGCCTAAGCTACCGTCAATAATATGTGCAACAATTTCAGTAACATTGCCTTGCTCATCTTTAACGATACTATCCGCTTCTATTACATATGCATTACGTAAGCGTACACGCTTGCCTAATACCAAACGCTTAAATTTTTTATTGGCTTCTTCACGAAAATCTTCTTTTTCAATAAAAATAGTTTGCGTAAAAGGTACTGTACGATCACCCAATTCCGCACGGTTAGGATGATTATGTGCAGTTAATGTTTCAACTTTATCTGCAGTAAAATTAGTCAGAGTGACTTTTAAGGGTTGCAATACACACATAGCGCGCGGTGCATTTTTATCCAAATCATCGCGCACACAGAATTCTAAAACTCCCACATCCACAATCCCATCAGAACGAGTCACTCCAATGCGCTCACAAAAATCGCGCAATGCCGCTGGCGTATAACCACGTCGACGCATGCCAGAAATTGTTGGCATACGTGGGTCATTCCAACCATCCACATGATTGTCATCGACAAGTTGTTTCAATTTACGCTTACTGGTCACCGCATAATTAATATTTAATCGCGCGAATTCATATTGACGCGGTATTGCTGGTACTGGCAAATGTTGAATAAACCAATCATAGAGTGGTTTATGATCTTCAAATTCTAAGGTGCAAATGGAATGCGTAATGTTTTCAATGGCATCACTTTGCCCATGCGCAAAATCATAGGATGGATAAATACACCATTTATCACCCGTTTGATGATGATGCGCTTTTTTAATGCGATAAATAATTGGGTCGCGTAAATTTATATTTGGAGACGACATATCGATTTTTGCGCGCAATGAACAGGCGCCTTCAGCAAACTCACCAAGTCGCATTTTTTCGAATAACATAAGGTTGTCTGCTACATTGCGCTCGCGGAACGGACTATTTTTACCGGCCTCGATTAAAGTACCGCGATACTCACGCATTTGGTCAGCATTTAAATCGCACACAAATGCTAAGCCCTTCTCAATAAGGTGAATCGCCCACTGATGTAATTGATCAAAATAGTCAGACGTGTAACGAACATTACCACTCCATTTAAAGCCAAGCCACTCCACATCTTCCATGATGGAATTGACGAACTCTTCATTTTCTTTTTCAGGATTGGTATCGTCAAACCGTAAATTGCAAGTGCCACCAAATTCTTCTGCGAGCCCAAAATTTA
>JANPKH010000409.1:0-1815 GCA_031425935.1 Gammaproteobacteria bacterium
TGAAGAAAAGCAAACGCCGTTAGTAACAGATACCGAGTATTGTCCATTTGTAGATACAGTAATTGTTTGTGTTGTTGCACCCGTTGACCAAAGATATGTAGAAGCGTTAGGTGCATTTAGAATCAATGACTCTCCTGGACAAAGAGTTGTGTCATCACCTAAATTAACTTGAATACTACCACCACCAAGTCTAATCTCATTTGGTAACCCTGCTTGACAAACTCCTGTACCCAGCGAAACCCCGTTATTTATTAAGCCGCAAGCTGGAGCAGTTAGATTAGGATTTGGAATAACTCCTAAATAATTTGTCTCTAGTCTTGCAAAGTAAATTTTGTTATCAGGACCTATTTGAAGGTCTCCAACTATATGAATTGGCAATAACGCCCTTCCAACTAATGTCTTGGAATTTATTATTATTGTTGGGTTTGAACTTGAAATATCAAATTGAAAAATATCATAGCCTCCACCCAAACTTAGATTTGATTCAGTAATGTAAAATTTGGAATTGTCAGGAGAGAAACATGCACCATATCCTTGGTTAGGGGCAATCATAGGTAAAGCTATGGGGTTATTAATTATCCCCGTGGTTGGGTTAAAATCAAACAATTCAATAATTCGTGCAAGAGTTGCTAAACCAATTTTTAAATTGTTTTTTGAAACTTTCATTACTCCTGTTAGGTTATTATTATTATCGGGGGGTGTCGGAGTTGATGTATGAATTGACCCAGCATCACTGAAAATAGGAGTACTTATACCGCTGCTTGTAACTAAATAACTTTCAAATCTGTTGTTATTTCTTTGATGTGTGAGTACCCATATTCCACAGTTTGTTGCATTTGCAGCTACCAATTTTTCAGTTTGATTTGTTGATAGTAAAATGTTCTTTGAAGTGGGTATTATATCTCCATTACCAGCGTTAAGGGTCATATCTACTATTGAATAACGTAAGTCGCCATTACCCATCCAATCTGTTACTGTAAAAATATAATACTTAGAATTGGAGCTAGGAAATGGAACAATAAGTGCTGATTGAGAAGAAGACCAGCTACCTGTTAGTCCAGTTCCATTTGGCATTACACTATGGTTCTTATCCCAAACTTTGAAACCATCGGTATAAAATAATAAAGTTCCAGCATTATTACTAATACTTGCACAACCCTCAAGTTGATTTGTTTGACCTCCCGTTAAAAAAGTCGGAGGGTTTGTATTAAAAGTTGTTCCAGCATTATTGCCGAAGTACCAGTTATTATAAATATTCTGTCCGTCTGTGCTGTTAGAAAGAAGTAACAAAAGAAAGATGAATGCTATGAATTTAGGGTTTTGCATATCGTACAACGAGAGTTTGTGAAAAAACCTCCCACATTCAAACCAAATATAAACAGTATGTGAATAGCTGCAAAGTAGTACAATTTTTGTTTTGATATTGGCATGCACTACGTAAAAGGAAACGATAGAAACCAGACCTATTTCAGCACGCTAAACGACCAGGTGGAGTTGGATAATCCTGTCCGGCTGATGGATGCGTTTGTTGATAAGCTACAGGTGGATCAGCTTTTGTTGCCTGCAGGCCTCATCGTTATTTTTTATAAGGCAATTTTGATTTGTAAGCATGAATTGACTGTCCTACCAGCTTCCAATGGTTGTTTATCTTTTCCAGTATTCTAAATTCGTACGTGAAATTTTTAGTCCCGTCTGGTGCGGTTGATTCTTCATCATGACTTACCCAGGCGTTGTTGCCACTAATATTAATTTTATAATTCGTATTAACTGAAGATCCACCTTTACCAACCATTTCTGCTGGTGGGTTAACCATAA
>JANPKH010000410.1:0-3655 GCA_031425935.1 Gammaproteobacteria bacterium
ACCAACTATTTCGTGTAAACCTAGTATGTCGTGTAAAAAGAGTGCCGTCGGGATTATCAAAATACCTAGAGCCATGACTAAATGCTTTATTTTTTGAAATTCATAGCCTTGTTTTGCTAATTGATAGCAGGCTAAACCCCAAGCTGCTGCGGAAAAATAGGCCCATCGCATATTTTTATGTGTGCCCCACGCGATAAATGTTGTAATTGACGCCAAACACAACCCATAAATATTCGTAAATGATAAAAAACCAACAACTGATATTGCTAACAATATGACGAGTGCCCATTGCATAACCTGAGCGAACACAATGATTTTTGGCATTTGAATTTTACTCAAGTAGATGTGTTACTTTTTGAAACTTGGTTTATTCAAGGCCATCGTGAGATTTGGTTTTGTCCATCCAATCTTGATATTTTTTATGGACACCGCGAGTCAACGCTTGCGAATAATCTTCCATAACATCAACACCTGCTAAAACAAATACGACGACTATCGATAATTTTATTGCAATAATGTCATAGCCTATTGCTATGCAAACACCAATCGAAGCCAACGTCCAAATCGTTGCTGCTGAAGTTACACCCAGCACCATACCATCGCGCGCCAGCATCACACCGGCACCGATAAAACCAATACCGGTGATAACCTGGCCGATGATTCGTGTTGGATCTGTAGCACCATTAGAAACCAACATCGAGGCAGCAATAAAAATGTAGGTGCCGAGTGTAATCAATGCAGATGTGCGAATTCCTACGGGTTTACCACGTAGCTGACGCTCCAGTCCAATAATCGTACCGCACATAATGGATGTGCCTACGGCTTCCCATTCAAACGGCGAAATAGAAAAAATTTCTATAATGCTCATAATATTCCCATAATGAAATTCTATTTAATGTAATCCCATCGCCGTATTAACGATGAATTTTTTTACAGTTGTTAGAGAGTTTAGTTGACGCATACCATTATTGCGCAACCAATTCAGCATTAAAGAGCTGTCGCCAAACAATTGTTTAAAAGCCTCCATTGCAGTCATCATTATTAAATTACTAGCCATGCGTTGGCGTTGATAACGGCGCAAAATGGAAAAATCATCCAGCGGAATACCACGGTCGCCAGCACGCTTTATTTCTTGAGCCAATGCAGCAACATCTAACAAACCAAGATTCACCCCTTGTCCCGCAAGCGGATGAATATTGTGCGCAGCATCTCCTACCAACACTATTTGCGGCTGGATGTAATGTTTTGCATGGCGCTGCCGCAATGGAACCGCAAGACGTGTGGCGGCATGCAAAATTTTTCCAAGCTTATGTTCAAACGCAAAACCTAAGCGTGTACAAAAATCTACATCATTCAAAGCCATTAACTCACTGGCTAATGCATGCTCTGCCGACCAAACGATTGAACAAAAATATTTTTTATTCACACTCGGCAGCGGTAAAAATGCTAAAGGTCCGCTGCGCATAAATCGCTGCCATGCAGTTGCTTGATGCGGAAATTCAGTTTGCACCGTTGTAATAATTGCGGTGTGGCCGTAATCCCATTCGCGTGTTGAAAATTCCGCAAGCTCACGCACTTTGGATTGCGCACCGTCGGCGGCAACTAATAATTTTGTAGTGAGTATGACGCCATTATCCAACACGATTTGTATCGCTTCACTTTTATGTAGCCCAACAACTGCAGCTGGTTGAATTAACGTAATTTGAGGGTAATTTATTAAATGCTCACGTAGTGCAGCTACAATCACCGAATTTTCAATAATGTGGCCTAAATGATCCTGGCGTACTTCTGCAGCGCTAAAATGAATGTTGGCCGTGCCTTCACCATCCCACACTTCCATTTCACTGTACGCACAAGCGCGCTGACTAACAATTTTTTGCCACACACCAATTGTAGTTAATAAATTTTGCGATGCTTGCGTGAGAGCCACTACGCGCGGATCAAAATTTTCGTCGCTAAAATGCTGTGTATCACCGCCAGCTTCAATCAATGCGATACGCAATAATGCGGCGGAATTTTGCTGAGCAATTGCACCAGCAAGCGCGGTACCAACGAGGCCAGCGCCGACGATGATAATATCGTAATCTTGCCTCATAATAATTTTACTCCAGCGGTGCCCATAGTTTGCGCAGCAAATTGATTTTTAACCGCAGGCATTAAATCTAACCCGACAAAGCCCAAGTGACGCAACATAACTAATGGTAGCGATGAGCTTGAAAATAGGCGCACTAATTTGTCACTAAATTCAATCGTTAATCTTTGATCAAGTTGTTGGCGATTCAGATAATCTTGCAACGTGCTTAATTCACCCAGTGATTTTCCTGCAGCTTCACCTTGAATTAGAGCGTCTACTAAACACACACAATCACGTAGCGATAAATTAAAACCTTGCCCTGCAACTGGATGTAGGAAATGCGCAGCATTACCAACGAGTGCAATATGAGAGCGTATCTGTTCATTGGCGGTGACTAGTTTCAGTGGGTAGGTGTAACGTTTACCCACATGCACAAAATTTCCCAAACGATAACCAAAACGTTGCTGCAAATGCTGCAAAAAATCTGCATCACTAAGCGCTATAACATCATCCGTTTTATCGCTCGCCAACGTCAGAACCAATGCAGATTCCTTAGCATTTACTGACTCACCTAACGGTAAAAGTGCAAGCGGGCCCTGCGCGGTAAACCGTTCATAGGCAATACCATTATGTGGCTTGCTGTAAGCGACATTGGCAATCACTGCCGTCTGAGCATAATCTTTTGTGGTGGAATTAATACCCAATGCAATGCGCAAAGGTGAGTCACCGCCGTCGGCAACAATTGCAAGCTTGCAATTTAATCCAAAAACATCTTCGCTAGATTTTATAATTAACTGCGTGCCCAATTGTTGCGAAATTAATTTTTCTACGTGCACGGGCGAAAAGCACTGAATATTTTTTTGGGTCTGTAATTGTGAGAGCAGCACATGACCCATCCATGCATTTGGAATTACATAACCAACCGCATCCAGATCATAGGACTTTGCATCAATTAAGCCCCCCATAAAATGCCCGGCATCACTCACGTGTACTTGTTGAATTGTGGTCGCATGCTCTGCAAATTTTTCCCACACGCCTAACTCACGTAAAATTTCCACACTGCCGTGCGCAATAGCGGTTGAACGAGCATCAATATTCGGCTGATAAGATGTTGCATCTGGCTCCGCAAAAGGTAGCGCTTCTAATAATGCGATTTGCCATGCAGGGTTTTGCTTAGCAATTAATAACGCTAAGCTCGCGCCCACCATGCCACCGCCAACAATGGCAATGTCAAAATTGTGAATTTGGTTCATTATGAATTTTCATTTCTAGCAATTAAATGGCCATTAATCTTTCAATTTCTTCCACAGTTTTCGGTGCATCTTTCGTTAGCACTTCATTTCCTTCTTTGGTAATTAGCACATCATCTTCAATACGAATCCCAATGCCTCGCCATTTTTTTGCAACACGTTCATTGTCGGGTGCAACATAAATTCCGGGCTCGACGGTTAGGACCATACCCGGTTCAAGTACGCGCCATTCACCGCCGACTTTGTAGTCGCCAACATCATGCACATCCATACCTAACCAATGACCCGCACGGTGCATATAAAATTCTTTGAACGCTTCTGTTTTTATCAG
>JANPKH010000411.1:0-1697 GCA_031425935.1 Gammaproteobacteria bacterium
TTCCAGATCGAGAAAGGCCCGATCACCACCGCGCGCAAGATCGAGCTCATCGACGCCTTGTCGAAGACCGGCGTGAAGCACCTGCAGGTCGTTTCGTTCGTGAGCCCGAAAGTCGTGCCGGCGATGTCCGACGCTGAGGAAGTGGTCAAAGGCCTCACGATGCAGCCGGGCGTTGCTTACAGCGGCATCTGGTTCAACGACCAGGGCCTCGACCGGGCAATCGCCACCGGGCGGCTGGAGATCAAGGGATCGATTTCGGCCACGGCGTCGGCCACATTCCTGCGTAAAAACCTCAACCGCACGCCCGAGCAGCAGCTTGCGGTCACGCGGGGCATGCTCGGCACCTACAAGATGCGCGGCATCGAGGTCGAGCGCGCCATGGTGATGGCCGCATTCGGTTGCAATTTCGAAGGCGACGTGCCGGTCGGGCGCGTGCTGGAGCACGTCGATGGCCTGTTGGCGCTCGCGGCCGAGCAGGGCGTGGCGCTGAAGGGGGTCTCGCTCGCCGACACGATGGCGTGGGCCACGCCTTTGTCGATAAAGCGCGTGGTCGGCGCAGTGCGCGAAAGGCACCCGCAACTCGAGCTGGAGCTGCACCTGCACGACACGCGCGGCATGGGCATCGCCAATGCGTACGCGGGCATGGAGATGGGCGTGGCGCGCTTCGACTCGTCGGTGGCGGGGCTGGGCGGCTGCCCGTTTGCGGGCCATGCGGGCGCGGCCGGCAACGTTTGCACCGAGGACCTGGTGTTCCTTTGCGACGAGGTCGGCATCGAAACCGGCATCGACCTGGAGAAACTCGCCGAGTGCGGCCGCCTGGCCGAGGACGTGGTCGGCCATCCGCTGCCGGGCTCGGTCATGAAAGGCGGCACGCTGCGCGCGTTGCGCGCGAAGATCGGCGAAGCCTCGCGCGCCTGAAATGAATTTCGATTACGTCATTGTGGGCGGGGGATCGGCGGGGTGCGTGCTTGCTGCGCGGCTTTCGGAAGGTCCTTCTGTCAAGGTCTGCCTCATCGAGGCGGGCGCCAGGGACGACAGCATCCTCATCAAGGTGCCGCTCGGCGCGGGGATCCTGGTGCCGACGCGCGCGCGCAATTGGGCCTTTGCGACCGAGCCGCAGGCGGGCCTCGGTGGACGGCGCGGCTACCAGCCGCGCGGCAAGTCGATCGGCGGCTCCTCCTCGATCAACGCAATGATCTACATGCGCGGGGACCCGTCCGATTACGACGAATGGGCCGCGCTCGGCGCGACCGGGTGGAGCTGGAAGGACGTGCTGCCGTATTTCCTGCGCGCCGAGAACAACGAGCGCGGAACGGGCCCGGCACACGCCGCGGGTCCGCTTCACGCAGTAGGCGGCCCGCTAAACGTCGCCGACCTCCGCTCGCCGAACCCTTTCGCGAAGCTGTTCGTCGAAGCGGCCGTGCATGCCGGCCTGCCGAGGAACGACGATTTCAACGGCCCTTCGCAGGAAGGCGCCGGCTTCTACCAAGTCACGCAAAAGAACGGCGAGCGCTGGAACGCAGCGCGCGCCTACCTGCATCCGGCGATGGGCCGCCTGAACCTGGAAGTGCTCACCGAAGCGAGCGCTCTTCGCGTCGTGTTCCAAGGCCAGCGCGCAATCGGCGTCGAGATCGAGCGCGCCGGCCAGGGGCAAACGATCCGCGCCGCGCGCGAAGTGCTGCTCTCGGCCGGCGCCT
>JANPKH010000412.1:0-6987 GCA_031425935.1 Gammaproteobacteria bacterium
AGTTTATTTTTTCGGTCAGTTTAATTTTCTTTTTAGTTTTAGAGTGGAGAGTCATATGCATATTCAGAGAATGATCCCGATGGTAATCATTTTTTCCTTGTCATTGGGCGCGAATGCGGCGAGTTTGATGGTTGAACAGAAGGATAAAGCATTTAGTAAGTCGACACTCAACGTGAAGGTGGGGGATAAAATCGAATTTAAAAATTTGGATCCCTTTAATCATAATATATTTTCACTTTCTGACACCCAATTGTTTGACCTGGGATCTTATCCCAAGGGGGAGTCAAGAACGGTGACTTTCGAAAAAGCGGGTACAGTTGACATTGAATGTGCGATTCACCCGGCAATGAAATTAACCGTTGAGGTCAGCCAATGATTCTGCAGCAGTTTCGCCAAGCTCTATTTTTTTTGCTGTTCACTAGTACCACGGCCTCTTTCGCTAGCCCTAGCCCTAGCCCTAGCCCTAGCGCTAGCCCCGTAGGCGATTTTCCAATTAAAGATACTATGGAAGCTTCGGTATATCGCGGTTCCATTGCGTACCAAAATTATTGCGTGTTATGTCATGGTATAACTGCTGAAGGCAATGGTCGAGCTGCCAAAATGTACACTCCACCACCCTTTAATCTCCGCCGTAGCATGATGTCTGACAGTTACAAGGAACAAATTATTCGTAAAGGTGGTAAGGCATTAGGGCGTTCGGAATTTATGCCACCCTGGGCGCAGGAGCTTACTGATGAACAGGTAACAGATCTCGTTAATTTTTTACGCACCATTGCTCCTGTTGAAGCGAGTTCTGTGAAAGCAGCTAAAAGCTCATCTGGACATTAACTTTTTCATGAGAGGAAATTCATGCGTTTTTTATTTACATTTTTGTTTGTTGCAACGTTTACTGGAAGCTTTTGTCACTTGGCCTACGCCGGTTATAAAATGCAACCTACTGCAGAAGATCAAAAGTGGTTGATGCCCATGGCTCCTCCTTTTCCCGTCGATAACAAGCCGACCCCAGAACGGATTGAATTAGGTAAAGTGCTGTATTTTGATCCGCGCTTATCTGGTGACGGTCTGACCTCTTGCGCTACCTGCCACAATCCCGGGCTTGGTTGGGCAGACGGTCGCGCCAAGGGTTTGGGATTTAAGGGTAAGGAATTAGGGCGCGCCTCTCCTACGTTGGTTAACGCAGCTTATAACTCTCTGCAGATGTGGGATGGAAGTAAAAAAAATCTCGAAGAACAGGTCATAGGGCCAATGATTTCACCGGATGAAATGCACACTGATATGCTAGTCACGGAAAAATGGCTAAGCACTAATAGCGAATATAAAACTTTGTTTAGTAAGGCCTATCCCGGTGAGGCGATTGATCGGGTAACTTTATCCAAAGCCATTGCATCTTTTGAACGAACTATTATTAGCACTAACTCGGCGTTTGATCGCTGGTTAAAAGGTGATGCAAAAGCGATGACGCAACAGCAAATAAGAGGGTTCCGTTTATTTGAGGATCCAAAAAAAGGCAATTGTGCTATTTGTCATTCAGCGCCAAATTTTGTAGACGATGGGTTTCATAATATTGGGTTGAAGAGTCACGATGAACCTAATGCGGATCCTGGGCGCTTTGCAATAAGGCCTGTTGCATCATTGAAAGGGGCATTTAAAACACCTACCCTGCGCGATGTTGCTATGACCGCACCTTATTTTCATGATGGCTCAGCGAAAACGCTTACAGAAGTTATTGAGCACTATAATCGAGGTGGAGATACGAAAAAAGATTTGTCGCCCGATATCAAATCATTGCATTTATCCAATAAAGAAATAATGGACATAGTGGCTTTTATGGCGGCGCTCACCTCTCCGCAATTGCAGGTTACCTTGCCAATATTGCCAACGCTTTAGGTTCGATAGTAGCTTTAAGGCCGCGACAAAATAGGACAGGTATTTTTTGCAAAAATTTTTGAAGCATTCTTATGATGCTACTGCATGGAACAACTCAGGGTCAGGGACTTTTTCAGAAGCCAAGAATCCTCAACCGATTCTACAATCATGCATTTCACAGCTATGAATTGCACCTTTAATTAAAATCGAATTCCGACGTAGCGCGCTGTAATTGGCGCTCTTCGCGTTTTATCTCCAGCTTTCTTCTGCATTCCATATTAATTTTTATCTTGTTAGTTTTACTTCTTGCTGCCATGGCGTCCAATAAATATGCGGACATTGCGTAATCCATTACTTCGGAATCCTGAATTTGTACGACTTGGTTCATCGGTTTTTCCTCGTTGCTAATGTGTTTTGCGATATCAAAAATACTCAGCTTTCGTGACAATTTTATGAAGAAAATGCAGCAGTTGTATGAACTATGTGCATAAACTTTATGCATAAAATGGCATTGTTGGCGAATACTTGCCGAGCGGCAATTTTTGGCCTGCTTTGTGCTTTATCCCTTGTAACGGCGTGATAATGATTAAGAGCGACATTTTTTTGTCACAGGTCATTTTTCACAACGCCACTTAATATTTTCACAGATTCTGATAGGAGCCTTGCAATGACTGATCGTGTTGATATCAATCGGCTACTCGGTGATATGCGCAGCATGAAAATGCAAACACAAGCATTTCAGCGACCACAGGGTTTAGCAGTTGGAGATATGGCGCCAAACCGTGCTTTATTAGGTTTGCAAGTTGAGCCAGCTAACAAGATGCCGAGTTTTGGTGATTTGATGACAAAGGCCATCAATAACGTTAACGATGTACAACAAAAATCCAGTTCGATGGCCGATGCCTATGAAAAAGGTGTTGCCGGCGTGGATATCACCGATGTCATGATCGCATCACAAAAAGCGTCAGTATCTTTTCAAGCAATGGTACAGGTGCGTAATAAATTAGTAGACGCTTATAAAGACGTAATGAATATGCCCATTTAGTTTTGGCTCACTAAAATATTTGCAAATTATTTGGTGTTTAAAAAAATTATATTAGCAACTACTTAAGGTTGATGAATTATGGCTACTACAGCTAGTTCCGGAAACTTTCCCGCCAATGGCAAATTCCGTAGCGGAGATTTAGCCGAAGGTTTTAGCGGTATGAATTTATTTCGCCAGGTTGGCTTAATGATCGCGTTAGCGGCCAGTGTGGCGATTGGTTTTGCCGTAGTGTTATGGACTCAAGGTGAAGATTACCGGCCATTATTAGGGCGAATGGATAACCTTGATGCAAGCAGTGTTACGCAAGTATTGGAACAAAATAGAATTAAATTTAAATTAGATGCTAATACTGGTGCAGTATTAGTCGCTGCCGATGATATTCATATGGCACGCTTAAAATTAGCCGAAGTCGGTTTGCCTGGCAGCTCAACGCCTGGTTTTGAATTGATGGATAAAGAGCAACCTTTAGGTACTAGTCAATTTGTAGAAGGCACTCGTTACCAACGTAGTATTGAAGGAGAGTTAGCGCGCACTATTACCAGCATTAATACTATTCGCAGTGCACGCGTGCATTTAGCCATTCCGAAACAAACTGTATTTGTTCGCGATATTTCCAAGCCAACGGCATCGGTTTTTGTGGAAGTTTTTGCGGGTAGAATGGTTGAGCCTGCGCAAGTAAAAGCCATTATGAATTTAGTGGCCTCCAGCGTTACCAATTTAAAAATTGCGGATGTAACGGTAGTAGATCAGCACGGTAATTTATTATCTACGGGTGAGGATAGTCAGGAATTATTGCTTGCTGGCAAACAACACGAATATGCGCACGCTGTCGAAGAATCGCTGATTAAACGTATTGGTGGAATTTTATCGCCAGTGGTGGGGAATGGTAAGTTTCGCGCAGAAGTGAGTGCCGATATCGATTTTACCGCTATTGAACAAGCAGCAGAAACCTTCAACCCGGATTTGCCCGCAATGCGCAGCGAGCAAACTCTTACCGAAACTCGCAGCGGAGGTGATGCGGCCGCAGGAATTCCAGGTGCACTGACGAATCAGCCTCCCGCTGCTGCGCAAGTTCCTGAGCAAGCAACCGCACAAGTGGGGCAACCACCCGCCGCCAAAACCCCCTCCAATAATCGTGAACAAGCCACTCGTAATTTTGAATTGGACCGCACGGTTAGTTACACCAAACATCAACAAGGCACGTTAAAGCGTTTAACAGTAGCGGTAGTTGTAGACGACAAAATTATTAAAGATGCGGAAGGAGTGGAAACTCGCCAACCTTGGACTGCGAACGAACTTGAGCGATTGACTATACTGGTGAGGGATGCGGTGGGTTACTCGGCAGTGAGGGGCGACAGCGTTAACTTGCTAAATGCACCTTTTATGAATGCGAGTACGGCTGATGCTCTTGGAGCTGAGATGCCAGCGTCACCATGGTGGGAAAAATGGTTATTGCCGCACGTTAAGTCAATCGCCGGAGTGGTGATTATTTTGGCGTTAATTTTTGGTCTGTTGCGCCCCGTGTTTAAAGGTATTGCCCGTTCAGGTGGCAGCATTTCTGAAGCAGAGGATGCACGCCAATTGGCAGCGCTGGAAGCCGCGGGTTTGGGAAATATGACCGGCGATGACACAGTCACCCTAAGTGGTGGTAGCTCATTAATGTTAGCCGGGCCAGAGCAAGCCTATGAACAGCAGTTGGATTCCATTAAAGGTTTAATTGCTGGTGACCCAGGCCGGGTAGCTCAGGTGGTTAAAAAGTGGGTTAATCAAGACGAATAGCGGTGAGAAAGTAGGAACTATGATGTGTAGCATTATGATGTACAGCGCTACGATTTATAGCACAACGATTTATAGCGCTATGATTTATAGCAACAGCGGGTACAACTCATGAGTAATCCCTCGGATAAATCTGTGGATAGGGCTAGGAAGTTGCGCTATATAGATCAGGCCGCCATTTTGCTCATGTCAATTGGTGAACGTGATGCCGCTGAAATTCTTAAACACTTGGGGCCAAAAGAAGTACAGCGTATTGGCAGTGCAATGACACAGCTTAGTAATGTGCAACAGGCAGATGTGCAAAATGTGGTCGGTAATTTTTTAGATGAGGTGCGCACCCTCACTGGATTAGGTGTTGGCGCCGACGGTTACATTCGTAAAATGCTTGTCACCGCATTGGGTGAAGACAAAGCTAATGGTTTGATTGACCGTATTTTGTTGGGTGGGAACACCACTGGTTTAGACACATTAAAGTGGATGGAGGCACGCTCAGTCGCGGATATTATTCGTAATGAACATCCACAAATTCAGGCAATTGTTATCGCTTATTTAGATGCGGATCAGGCTGCTGAAATCCTTGCATTTTTTACCGAAAAAGTTCGCATTGATATTATGATGCGAGTGGCTTCGCTTGATAATGTGCAACCGAGTGCGCTACAAGAATTGAACGACATTCTCGAGAAACAATTTTCCGGCAACGCCAGCTCGCAAACCAAAGCTATGGGTGGTTACAAGGTGGCGGCGGAAATCATGAACAATCTTGATGGTTCTATTGAAGCCGATTTGATGGATTCCATCAAAGAACTTGACGAAGATATGGGTAATCAAATTCAAGATCTTATGTTTGTATTTGATAACCTCAAAGATGTTGAAGATCGCGGTATTCAAGCGTTGTTGCGCGAGGTTTCGTCCGAAGTTTTAATTGTTGCACTCAAAGGTGCGGATGTAGCACTGCAAGAAAAAATATTTCAAAATATGTCAAAACGTGCAGCCGAATTATTGCGCGACGATTTGGAAACCAAGCCGCCAATGCGGTTATCAGATGTGGAGGCAGCGCAAAAAGAAATTCTCACTATTGCGCGGCGTATGGCTGATTCAGGTGAGATTTCGTTGGGCGGCAGCGGTGAAGTAATGGTTTAATTTTTTGTTAGGTGTCATCCCCGCTGCGCGAGGGTGATTTGAGTGGGAAAGCCTATGACATTAAAATCAATACCTGGACGTATACCAGCGGAAGATGTGGGAGAGGTTCGCACCTGGATTATTCCACCCGTTACGGATGGCGGCCGGATACTTTCTAGCGCCGAAAAAGAAGCACGCGAAAACCGCGATAAATTACTGCGCCAAGGCAAAGAAAAGATTGAAAATGTTGATCTGCCAATGCGCCCTGGCAAGCCAGGCATGAGTGCCCAGCATATGCAGGAGATATACGATTCAATAGAAAAGGATGGGTTTAAACAAGGCCAGCAAGAAGGGTTTCAGCAAGGCCAAGCCGAAGGTTATGAAGCGGGGCTTCAACAAGGCCTTGTCGAAATGCGTGCACAGTTAGCCATTGAACAATCGCGTCTGCAAACAATTATGCAAGCACTTTTACAGCCACTGGCAGCGCAAGACGATGATCTTGAAAACATGCTCCTCGATATCATTTGTTCGCTCACGCAAAGTGTAGTGCAACGCGAATTGTTGCTCGACTCAAGCCAGATTTTAGCGTTGGTTGACACCGCAGTAGCGGCGCTACCCGTTGGCAGTAAAAATATTCGCGTTTGTGTAAATCCGGATGATTTGATCAAGCTTGAAGCCTATGCGGAAGAGCAACAGCTCGCCTGGAAGTTCTTTGGCGATACGCAATTACTGCCTGGTGGGTGCCGAGTTGAAACCCCCGAAAGTCGTGTAGATTATTCAGTGTCCTTGCGTTTAAAAACTGTTCTGGAGCAATTCTTAACTGGTCAATTGACGAACGCCGATAGCGGAAGCAACGGGGATGCCGGAAGTAACGGGGACAGCGGAAGCAACGAGGATGACGAAGGACTCTAACTATGCTTGAGCGCCAATCATTTAGTTCTCGCCTTAAACGTTATGCCCCACGTCGGTTGGCGTATCTCGACCCAGTAGCAGAAGGGCGCATTACGCGGTCGGTTGGTTTAACGCTGGAGGCGGTAGGGCTGAATATTTCAGTTGGGCATCAGTGCGAGGTTATCAATAGTGATGGCAGACGCATTGAAGCTGAAGTGGTGGGATTTTCCGGTGATAAAGTTTTTTTAATGCCCATCAAGCGCGTCGAAGGCTTGCAGCCTGGCGCGCGG
>JANPKH010000413.1:0-1614 GCA_031425935.1 Gammaproteobacteria bacterium
ATGGCCAAGGCCGGAGCCGTCTGGGCAATCGACACGGGCACAGACGCGGTGATCGCCAAGGTCCCGGTAGGCTTGCACCCGGCGCACGTTGTGCTGACGCCGGACGGTCGTTTTGCATACGTGACAAATGGTGGCGATAACACGGTGAGCGTCATCGATGCGGGGGCGCGAAGCGTTGTGGCAACGATTGCGGTGGGCAAGTTTCCCCACGGAATCCGTTTCAGCCCGGATGGCAGTCAGGCGTATGTCGCCAATCTCAAGGGCGGTACGGTGTCCGTCATCGACGTCGCCACACGCAAGGAGATCGAGCAGATACCGGTGGGGAAGGGGCCGGCCCAGGTCGGATTCAGCCCGGATGGTCACCTGGCATTCGTCTCGCTGTCGGAAGAAAGAGCAGTTGCCATCATCGACCTTGCCACCCGCAAGGTGACGCGCAAGATCGGTGTTGGCCCGGTGCCGATCCAGCTCTTCGCCACACCCGATTCGCGAACCCTTCTGGTTGCCAATCAGGGAAGCCGCAGCAAACCCGGCAACACCGTCAGCATGATCGATCTGCAAACGTTCAAGGTCATCAAGACTGTAGTGACCGGATCCGGCACGCATGGGGTGGCGGTTGACCGTAACGGCCGGCTTGCCTACATCACCAACACTTATGCGGGTACCTTGTCGGTGCTTGACATCAAGCTTCGCAAGGTGGTGAGCACCGTTCGTGTTGGCAAGGGGCCGAACGGGGTGAGTGTGAGCCCATGAAGGCCGGTTTGAAGGATGAGCTTAAGTTGTCATCTGCAGCGCACATGCAGCTGTCCGGCAAGTTGTTAGCTGCCTGCGGACTGTGGATGGTCTTGCTGGGCGTGTATTTTGTCCTGCTCCGGCCAGCGCTACTGCCCGAAGATCCACGTTTCATGAGCACTTCGACCGATGCCTTGCGGGCTGCCGCACCAGGCATGGAGCGCTGGCTCGGCCACGTGTTCAATGTCATGGGGGGCTTCATGATCGCGGCCGGCACGTTGACCATGCTTGTGGCCTGGCGATTTTTGGCAAGCCGCACGCCTGGAACACTGCTGGCATTGACAGTGGCCGGTATGTCTGGGGTTGCGCTGATGAGCGCGACCAACTTCATGCTGGATTCGGACTTCCGCTGGCTATTGCTGGCGCCTGCACTCTTATGGCTCGCCGCGATAGCGTGTTATGTCAGCGAGGGCATCGGAAAAACGTGACGCAACCAAGGACTTGAAAATAGGTGAATGACCGATAACTGCCGTTCTTGATGCCAATTTGAATGCCTGCTAGACGGCAGGCTCAAGCTGCGCTGCTTTCATGCTGAACTAGTGGCGGGACCCGCGCGTTGCCATTTCTATGGAAAAGTTCGGTACTCTATCAATTTCCCGCTGTGCAACACACCTAAAAAATCGGTACCTTTTGAATGGATCGAAACTCGATTTTTTTTCCCCAGACCGGATTTGACGCTGCCATCATCGACCTCGACGGCACGCTAGTCGATACCCTGGACGATTTTGTTGCGGCGCTCAATGCCATGCTAGGCGAGTTGGCGCTTTTTGGCGGGCTGCAGCTTGATCGCCAGTCAATAGGCAAGATGGTCGGCAAGGGCTCCGA
>JANPKH010000414.1:0-2840 GCA_031425935.1 Gammaproteobacteria bacterium
GTATTTTAAATATTAAGATAAAATTTTTCAGTGGAATTAAATAACATATTACGAGCGAAAGATTTCTCGATAAAAACAAGAAGAAATTTCCAGGATGGTCGCATGCCAAAAATGGTAAAGATACCTACTGCGATGTCGATATTGTAAGGGCGGATATTCCCCAAAGAGCAGGCCATTACAAAATACTGAAATCAGCAGCAGAACGTTATAAATTGCCAATAGCATTAACAGAACTTCACCTTGGATCTACCAGAGATGCTCAACTGCGGTGGTTTATGGAAGCTCACGATGCAGTAACTAAATTATAAAAAGAAAATGTCGATGTTAGAGGCATCACTGCATGGTCGATGTTTGGTACCTACGATTGGAATAGCTTGTTAACAAAAAATAATCAGTTTTATGAGCCAGGCGTTTTTGATGTTGCACACACGGGCGGATTCAACGTTAACTTGATTACATCAGTTGCTGAATCCCAATTAGGATTGAAAGCTCAAAGACCTGCGTATAGTGCGCTGGGAAGCGAGAAAGGAATTTTAACACCAACGCTTGACGATGCCATTGACAGATATTTTTCGGAGAGATGTTACGTTCAAAAAAAACCGAAGCTGTTTGGGCTTCGGTTTCTTTGAAATACAAATATTAATAAGTAAATTATTTTTACGCTAACTGATCCGGCCTTTCTCCCAGACTTTTTGCCATTTCATTGGTAGCACGAATTAGCGCATCCACTATTCCTGCTTCGCGCGATGAATGTCCCGCTTCGCGAATAATATGTAACTCTGATTCTGGCCATGCTTTGTGCATTGCGTAAGCGTTATCGAGCGGACAAATAGCATCGTAACGGCCGTGCACTATTACTCCGGGAATGCCTGCCAACATATACGCATTACGCAAAATTTGGTCTTCCGTTAAAAACGCATTGTTAACAAAATAATGCGCTTCTATTCGCGCAAGTGACATTGCACGATGAGTCTCGGTAAACGAATCAATAACTTCCTGACAGGGGCGCAAGGTTGCAGTGCGGCCTTCCCACAAAGACCAAGCTTTTGCTGCTGTCATTTGCTGAATTTGGTTATCGCTAGTGAGGTGTCGATAATAGGCGCCCATGATGTCGTGGCGATCTTCTTCAGGAATAGGGTGAATAAAGTCCTCCCAATAGTCAGGGAATAATCGGCTGGTGCCTCCCTCCTGGTAAAACCATTGAAAATCCACAGGCCGACAGAGAAAAATTCCACGCAAAATTAAACCCAATACGCGCTCAGGGTAAGTTTGTGCATATACTAAACTCAGCGTAGAACCCCAGGACCCGCCAAATAATACCCACTTTTCAATCCCCAGGGTTGTGCGAATAACTTCAATATCGGCAACCAGTTTTTCTGTAGTGTTGCCCTGCAATTCTGCATGCGGGCGAGAGCGGCCAGCACCGCGTTGGTCAAACAGAACAATACGATAAACTTCAGGATCAAAGAACCGACGATCAAACTTACCGCAACCTGCACCAGGGCCACCGTGGACAAAAAGTACAGGAATGCCATCAGGATTACCTGATTCATCGACATACAATTCATGGGGAGCTTCAACTGCGATTTGGTGACGTTCATAGGGCTTTATTTCAGGGTAAAAAGTATGCATGAAGGATCCTTAATTGCCGTGAATTTGTTTAAAGGTAGCACAATGCCGAATGCTAAACCCGCTTTTTTAATGACAAATCTTAACCCACCTGAACTGTCCATAGCTGTCACCTAAAATTAAACACCTCGTGGCAAGCCACGGGGAATTTAACCCTCGCTTGCGATTCAAATGTTATCCTTCAGCACACCACTGACATTAATTGGCAGCCTAGCAGATTAAACTTTAGATTTTAAGCGGCAAAAAATATCATGCAACGCGCTGAACGCCTATTTCAATTACTTACTTTACTGCGCAATCGTCGCACCGTGATGACTGCGAGGCAACTCAGTGAGCAACTGCAGGTTTCTGAGCGGACTATTTATCGCGATATCCAATCTCTCACTCTTTCCGGAGTCCCCGTTGAAGGCGAGGCTGGTGTAGGTTACCGACTTTCGCATCGCTATCAATTGCCGCCGCTGATGTTTGATCGCCATGAAGTAGAAGCACTATTGTTAGGCGCACGCATGGTGAGTAGCTGGGGCGATGCTGATATGGCCTTGCGCGCTAAACAGGCCATGCAAAAAATTCTTGCCGTACTGCCTGAAAATTTGCGCTATAGCGATGAAAATCTGCCACTGCTAGTACCCCATATGGCCGATGTGCAAAAATTTTATACCGCCCACAGCCAACAAGTTCGCGAAGCGATTCGTTTGCGCCAACGCTCTATTATTGAATACGCTCGTGCCGACGAACAACAGTCTTCACGTACCATTGAACCTCTTGGTTTAATTTTTTGGGGCAAAGTGTGGACACTTGTCGCCTGGTGCCATCTACGAAATGATTACCGAACATTTCGCCTCGACAGAATAAAAACACTTAACGTGACGGCAGAAATTTTTGAAACTCACGACCAGAAAAGTCTCAAACATTTTTTAGCTATCGCGAAAGAAAAATATCAAAAACACAATAATGAAGAGTCACAGGATTAAACTATGCAAAACAAAAAATGCCGTTGCTCCTGGTGTGGCACCGACCCGCTTTATTGTGATTATCACGACAACGAATGGGGAACACCGCTGCACGACGAACAAAAATTATTTGAATTTTTAATTCTTGAAGGTGCGCAAGCTGGCTTATCCTGGATTACTGTTTTACGTAAGCGCGAAAACTATCGCCTGGCATTTGATAATTTTAATGCGGAAAAAATTGCGCGTTACACCGACAAGAAA
>JANPKH010000415.1:0-5964 GCA_031425935.1 Gammaproteobacteria bacterium
CTCTTCCAGCGGAATCGGACCAATAATGCCAAGGTGATTACGCGTTGGCATCAAGAAAACCGGAATCGCAGCGCACATAATAATTGCGTGCAGAATCGACTTGTGGCAGTTACGATCCACGACGACGATATCGCCGGGTGCAACTGTTGAGTGCCACACCATCTTGTTACTGGTACTCGAACCATTGGTCACAAAGTAGCAATGATCCGCATTAAAAATACGCGCGGCGTTACGCTCAGAGGCTGCTACAGGGCCGGTGTGATCCAGCAATTGGCCTAGTTCTTCCACGGCATTACAAACATCCGCACGCAACATATTCTCACCAAAAAATTGGTGAAACATTTGCCCAATGGGTGATTTCAAAAAGGCGACGCCGCCAGAGTGACCAGGGCAGTGCCAGGAATAAGAGCCGTCGTTCGCGTAATGAACCAACGCGCGGAAAAATGGCGGAGCCAAGCCATCGAGATACGATTTCGCTTCGCGAATAATATGCCGCGCCACAAACTCAGGCGTATCTTCAAACATATGAATGAAGCCGTGAAGCTCGCGCAAAATATCGTTGGGGATATGACGCGAAGTGCGGGTTTCACCGTAGAGATAAATCGGGATATCCGCGTTTTTGTAGCGAATCTCTTCCACGAATGCACGTAAGGATTTAAGCGCATAATCTGTTTCTTCAAGCGAGCCGGCGCCAAACTCTTCGTCGTCTATCGACAAAATAAAGGCAGATGCGCGCGACTGCTGCTGCGCAAACTGCGATAAATCGCCATAACTGGTGACACCCAACACCTCCATTCCCTCTTTTTCCATTGCATCTGCCAATGCGCGTATGCCGAGCCCTGACGTATTTTCAGAACGGAAATCTTCGTCGATGATGACAATGGGAAAACGAAACTTCATAGAGACTCTCCAAACAGAGTAAAGCAGCGGATGCGCCAGAATAATAGGTGATTACTGTTGGGTCTACCATATGAAGAAATGGCCGATCGAAGTATTCATGAAAGATTCTGGAAAATTGTGAAATGGATTTTCGCAGATATGAGTGGAATATGGGGAAAAAATAAGGCAAGAATTATACTTAAGGCAAAATTTATTTGATTAGGCTGACTTCAGATGCTCTTTTGATCAACTCTTGCGGTATTCGTAAGCATATTTGGCTAGCAAGAGTCTCTTAATTATCAAGTGCATCAACTCCTGCGCAAACAGCTCAGTTCTTACTTCGCCAAGAACCTTAGCCACAGAAATCCCATCGTTCCTGCTGTTAATGACGCTAGAAGCACTGCAATTTTGGATGCGGCAATCACATCACCGTTGCCCGCAAAAGCAAGGTTAGTAATAAATATGGACATGGTAAAACCTATACCGCCTAACAAACCTGCGCCAAAAATAGTTTTCCAATTTAGGCCCGTTGGTAATTTGCAAATGCCAATGCTTACCGCAATAAAACACAGCAACATAATTCCCACTGGTTTGCCGACTAACAAGCCCAACCCAATGCCGAGACTATTTGGGCTTGCCAACTCTTGTGCCCAGGTTGGGCTAATGACAACGCCGGTATTTACCAATGCAAATATGGGTAAAATAATAAAGGCTACGGGTGTGTGAAGAATATGTTCAAGTTTATGTGAAGGAGATTCTTCATCGTCTGCCTTGGCAGAAAAAGGGATTGCGAATGCCAGCAGCACGCCGGTGATAGTTGCGTGAATGCCGGATTGCAACATAAGAAACCACATCAAAGCACCGCCGACTAAATATGGTGTTAGCGCCATAATACGAAAAACACGATTGAATAAAATGAGCACACCAAATACCAAGGCGACGCCGACTAAATAAAGAAAAGAAACTTTTTCGGTGTAAAAAATGGCGATCACAATAATTGCACCCAAGTCATCCATTACTGCCAGTGCCGTTAGAAATATTTTGAGTGATACCGGAACACGGCTGCCTAACAATGCCAGTACACCTAATGCAAAAGCAATGTCAGTTGCCATAGGAATGCCAATACCTGCTTGTGTGGCTGTTCCCGCATTAAACAAAAAATGAATTAGTGCGGGGCAGGCAATCCCGCCTACGGCAGCAACAATTGGCAGGAGTGCATTTTTAAAACTCGAGAGTTCGCCATTGTAAAGTTCTCGCTCAAGTTCCAAGCCAATAAATAAAAAGAAAATGGCCATCAGGCCATCATTAACCCAATGCTCAATACTCATTCCCGCAATGTAGGTTTGCCATATGCCGATATATTTCTCGCCGAACTCTAAATTGGCTAATAAAAGAGAAATCAAAGTGCACAAAATCAATACTATGCCACTCGACTTTTTGGATTTTAAAAACTGTGTGAACGTTTTTGAAAGTGGGTATTGGTTGTTTTCCATCGTTATCTCGAAAATATTTTCTTAGGTTACTGGATAACCTTGAGGGTCATGAATGTATTGCAATGTAACATCTAATCCTTACTGCATCGACACTGAGTGTCTTTCATGTTCCTACGATGGATTCCGCAGCTGGCAAACTCATGCTGCCCTCAAATGCCATAGTTATTATTGATGACCGATGGATAGATTCTTTAACGACTTTTCACGACAATCCCATCTAATTTTTTCGTAAGTCTAATTCACGCTCGTATGCCAGCCACTAAAGGTTATCCATGAAGCAAGGCGATCCCACAAATGTCGATTTCTTATTGCGCAGGCGACTAGTCTTAGGTGCCGCTACGGCTGCAGCGGTACTGCCATTTGCCGGACTATCGTCCTGTTCAAAGAAAGTTGAGAGTAAGACTCAACTATTACAAGTCGGCGGACTGCCGGTAACTTGCAATCTCACGCTACCTGTTGCGTGTAGCGCAAAAGCAGCTACTAATTTGGCCGGAACCGGTGATGCGCGTTTTGAATATCAGTACAGCAAGTACAGTGGTTGGCCAGAAATTAAAGAATCATTGATGACTGGGCGTATTCAGGCCGCTTATATGCTGGCGCCGCTTGTGATGGATTTGGCGGATAAGAAAGTGCCACTCAAGATTGTTTCCCTTGGCCATCGTTCCGGTGCGGTCATTATGGTACGCACCGATTCGCCCTATCAGAGCTTCAGTGAACTTAAAACCAAACGCATTGCAATTCCCAGCCGCTTTGCAGTGGATTTTTTGTTCTTGCGAAAAATGCTCGCGCAGGAAGGCATGACACCCAAAGATATTGAAATTGTGGAAATGCCGCCGCCTGATATGCCTGCCGCACTTTACGCCAATGCAGTAGATGCCTATTGCACCGGTGAACCTTTTGGTGCTGCCGCGCAACGTGCTGGATACGCACGACCGCTGCGCATGACCCGCGACGAGTGGCGCAATTATATTTGCTGTGTGCTGACGGTGCGTGAAGAACTTATTCAGGAAAATCCCGCGATGGTGCAGGATTTAGTTAACCACGTGATGGGCGCAGGGACTTGGCTAGACACTCAACAAATCAACCGCGACAAAGCCGTGGCGATTGCAGCAAAACGCGAATTTTTTAATCAAGACCCAAACATTCTTAAATTTGTGATGGAGACCCCAACTGACCGGGTTACCTACGGCGACTTACGCATGATACGAACAGAATTTGAAGAGCTGATGCAATTGTCGCTCGAAGCAGGAACCCTCAAACAGCCGGTGGCCTACGAGCGTTACATGGATGAAAGTTTTACTAAAAACGCTAGTCCAACCACCATCACTCTATAACTGTTGAGATGCACACGTGACACGAGTATTCATACTACTAATTTCTTTATTACTAACAGCAGTAGCTACTGCTGAGTCTGCTGAGCTTAAATCTGGTGTATTCGAACCGCCACGTATGGCACCCGATTTTGTGCTGCAAAGCTCTAACGGTGGTGAATTCTCCCTTAGCCAAACGCGTGGCAAGGTCGTGATTCTAGGTTTTGGATTTAGTCGTTGTACCAACGTATGCCCCATTACTCTGGCTAATCTTGCGCAAGTGCGTAAAAAGCTAGCGGCGTCGGGGAAAGCAGATGATATGCAAGTTGTTTATGTCACTGTTGATCCCCAGCATGACACCCCCGAATGGTTACGCATTTATCTAACAGGCTTCCATCCAAGTTTTATCGGCCTAACCGGTGCGGAAGCACAACTAAGTGCGGTGCGCAAAGAGTACGGCATCATCGCGGGTAAAGCCGCCGGTAAAACCGGTCAGGATGAAGTGCATCATTCATCTTATATTTACCTGATTGACCGTGCAGGACAATTACGTGCTTTGGTACCTTTTGGCAAAAGTCCTGACGATATAGTTCACGATGTTAAAATTTTGCTACAAACAAATCCTGTTGCGAAAAAGGCTGGGTAATTGCGCTCATGACCTTTGTTCGCCGCTATTGGCCATTACTGTTAATGCTAAGTTTTGTATTGGACGCCGTTATTTTAGCTGCTTTCTTTCCTATCCAATTCGACTCCCGCGAAGAGGTTTTTGAAATCCCAAAAGGCACTTGGGAGAGGCGCATGGCGGGAGAAAAAATTGAAATTTTACCTGAGGCCATTTACCTCGCGCTGGGCGTCAGAGACGTGCTGCTTTTGCGCAATCTCGATACTGTGCCACAAATGTTTGGGCCAACGCTGATTATGCCTAACCAGAGCTTTAAGCTTCCTTTCGATCTTGCCTCTGACTACCAATTCGCTTGCACCGCGCATCTCAGTGGTCAAATGACGGTTCAGGTTGATCCGGAGCCCACTCTCGGTTGGTCAAGATTAAAGTGGCGAGCGAAAACCCTGGCACGAGTCTTAACAGCGCAACTGAAATAATAAATTCGTCGAGGCTATTAAGAAGTAGAGCGGCAAGTCGAACAACACTTTGAAGAATTAGTCGAACAACACAAAGGTACCTCCGTGATAAAACTAAAAAAAATCTTACCCCCTTTAATCGTATTGGGGCTGTTGATTGCAGTTTGGTGGATGGTGGTTGCCAAGACACAAAGCGCTATTTTCCCTACGCCGCTACAAGTTGTTACCGGCACCATGGAGCTGGTTGAGGATGGGTCCTTGTGGGAGCACATAGGGTCATCGTTAATGCGAGTTGGAGCCGGGTTTTTATTGGCTGTGGTCGTCGCTATTCCGCTTGGTCTGTGGATGGGGCGTGTCGACAGCGCGTACATCACGCTCAACCCCATTTTTCAGATACTTCGTCCCATTTCCCCTATCGCCTGGATACCGCTGGCTATTTTGTGGTTTGGCGTGGGCAATGCATCCCCAATATTTTTGATCTTTATCGCGTCCGTATTCCCCATGATTGTGCAAACCGCTGCTGGTGTACATACCATTGAGCAACGTTATTTAAGGGCGGCCGAAAATTTTGGTGTTTCGCGCCACAAGTTATTTACTCAAGTCATTATTCCAGCGGTGCTGCCAGAAATGATCGTGGGCATGCGAATTTCGCTTGGCGTTGCCTGGCTGGTTGTGGTCGCTGCCGAGATGATCGCGCTGCGCTCAGGTTTGGGCTATCTGATTATGGATTCACGCAACGCCGGCAATCGCTATGACTTGGTAATCGCCGGCATGATTATTATCGGTATTATTGGACTTATGTTGGACGGCTTTATGCGACTTCTGGAAGGGCTTAAATCAGTGAGGTGGCGTTATGGCCGATAAGATTGTTATTAAAGATATCAAAAAGAGTTTTGTATCCGGCAAAGAAACTTTAGACGTTGTTGGCGGGCTTAGCTTAACCGTTGGCGAAGGCGAGTTTGTCGCCATAGTCGGGCCATCCGGCTGCGGCAAATCAACGCTGATGAAAATTATCGCCGGTTTCGAGCAACCCGACAGCGGTTTTGTTGCTGTGGATGGAGTAAAACGTAAAGGTCCTAACGCCAATGGGATTGTAATTTCGCAACATGGTTCGGTGTTTCCCTGGCTGAATGTGCAGCAAAATTTAATGTTCGGTCTCAACGGCAACGAGCACGGTGACAAAGCTGAGTTGGCTGACCATTACG
>JANPKH010000416.1:0-24370 GCA_031425935.1 Gammaproteobacteria bacterium
ATAAGTCCTGGATGTATATTTATCCCTTAGAGCATAAAGATAATACAATTGTTTTATACATACAGGCACAATCGCCTTCTGCAGACGCCGCTGCACATACCATGTTGCTTAACCGGATTTTGCAGCCCGCATTTTATAATCAGTTGCGTACGCAGAAGCAGTTGGGTTCTGTTGTGGAGCTTTTATCTATATCGCTTAAAAATGTGGAATCAAGTGTGTTTGTTGTGCAATCCCCCGACCTTGTTGGTGAAGATCTTGTTCGAGAAATAAATTCGTTTTTAGCTAATGCATCAGTGAACTTAACGGAAAATTTTTCAAGTAATAAAAATGCATTGTTATCACAGTTGGGTGATGCGCCCGCATCCCTGACATTGCAAGCAGAAAAATATTGGAAAAGTATTTTGTTAAGCGACAAACAATTCATGCGTGATCAGGAATTAATTGCTGCGGTGAATAAAATTACACCAGAGTCTTTACGTATTTATTATGCGGCGGTTTTCTTGCAGAAGGATCGGCGTTTGTGGTTATCAACCGATAAAATAGAAAATCTAAAAGATTTTGAAATTATCCAAAATGTAGCTGATTATCAGCAAAAGCAACAAGGGTATTTATATCCGTAGTGCTGGTTTTTGGTGCACTTTTACATGAATTATTCGATTTTTTCTCGCTTAATCGCTTGGGAATCGTAAAAATTTGAGTAATAATGCGAACCCTAATTTATGTGACAGGGCTCCATTAATAGAAACTGTTGCTATGTTTATTTGCGCGTTAAGCGCATGGCTGAGGAAATTTGAATGCTACAAGATATCGATGCCATTGAAACCAAAGAGTGGCTGGATGCTTTAGAGTCTGTTGTTCGTCACGGCGGTAGAGACCGTGCGATTTACTTGCTTAAAGCACTTTCTGAGTCTGCCGTTAATAAAGGCATCGACCAACCTTCATCCATTCAAACCCCTTATCGGAACACGATTTCGGTTGACCAGGAAATTACTGCGCCTGGCGATGTGGCACTTGAGCGTAAAATTCGTTCTATTGTGCGTTGGAATGCCATGGCAATGGTAATGCGGGCCAATGACAATGACGAAGGTTTGGGTGGTCATATTGCCTCTTTCGCCTCTTCCGCCACCTTATATGATGTAGGTTTTAACCATTTTTTCCGTGGTAATGATGGTGATAAACCAGGCGATTTAGTTTATTTTCAAGGCCACGTATCGCCAGGTATGTATGCGCGCTCTTTTGTAGAAGGCCGGTTGGATGGGTCGCACCTGGACAATTTTCGGCGTGAAGTCGACGGCGGTGGCCTTTCTTCCTATCCGCACCCTTGGTTGATGCCGGATTACTGGCAGTTCCCAACCGTTTCTATGGGTCTCGGTCCTATCAAAGCTATTTATCAAGCGCACGTGATGCGCTATATGAATGCGCGCGGCTTGATTGATATCGGCGATCGTAAGGTATGGGCATTTTTGGGTGATGGCGAATGTGATGAACCAGAAAGCTTGGGTGCAATCGCACTGGCTGGCCGTGAAAAGCTGGACAACCTTATTTTTGTGATTAACTGTAACTTGCAACGCCTTGATGGTCCGGTGCGCGGCAATAGTAAAATTGTGCAAGAACTTGAAGGCGTATTCCGCGGCGCTGGCTGGAATGTAGTCAAAGTGCTGTGGGGACGTGGTTGGGATGATTTGCTTGCAAGAGATAAGTCTGGTTTGCTACAGCAACGTATGAATGAAGTTGTTGATGGCGAAATGCAAAATTATAAAGCGAATGGTGGTGCTTATACTCGCGAGCATTTCTTTGGCAAATATCCTGAATTGCTCGAGCTGGTCAAAGACATGTCGGACCAGGATATCCTTTATCTTGCTCGTGGTGGCCACGATGCACACAAGGTCTATAACGCTTATTACAATGCGGTCAATACCAAAGACAAACCTACCGTTATTCTGGCGCAAACTGTAAAAGGTTATGGCATGGGTACGGGCGAGGCTGTTAACAAAACCCACTCTTTAAAGGAGTTGGATGTAGAAAGTTTGCGCACCTTCCGCGACCGTTTTGGTGTGCCGGTTAGCGATGAAGATTTACCCAAGCTTCCATACTATCGCCCATCCGAAGATGCGCCGGAAATGATTTATATGCGTGCGCGTCGTGCTGCGTTAAATGGCTATTTACCATCGCGCAAAGCTGACTTTACTGCGTTACAAACGCCAGAATTAGACGCATTTGCTGCGCAATTGAAAGGCACCGGTGAGCGCGAAAACTCTACCACCATGGCGTTCGTGCGTATTTTGTCCTCTTTAGTAAAGGATAAAAATATCGGCAAGCAAATTGTACCTATAGTGCCTGATGAAGCGCGCACTTTTGGTATGGAAGGTATGTTCAAGCAAATCGGTATTTATTCTGCTGAAGAACCAAAGTACAAACCGCATGACGATGGTCAAATGATGTCCTATAAGGAATCAACCACCGGTCAGATTCTGGAAGAAGGTATTAACGAAGCTGGCTCAATGTCTTCGTGGATTGCGGCGGCGACGTCTTACAGCAACCACAATGTGCCATTAATTCCGTTTTATATTTATTATTCAATGTTTGGCTTCCAACGTATTGGCGATTTAGCGTGGGCTGCGGGCGATTCGCAAGCGCGCGGCTTTATGCTGGGCGCCACGGCCGGTCGTACCAGTTTGAATGGTGAAGGTTTGCAACATCAGGATGGCCACAGTCACGTATTGGCTAACACCATTCCTAATTGCCGGACTTATGATCCCACTTACTCTTACGAGTTAGCCGTGATCATTCAAGATGGCATTAAGCGCATGTACCATGACAAAGAAAATTGTTTCTACTACATCACCCTGATGAATGAAAATTATACTCATCCGGATATGCAGGAAGGTACAGCAGACGGCATCATCAAAGGTATTTACTTGCTAGAGCAAGGTACTGGCAAAGCTAAGAACCGTGTGCAATTGATGGGTGCCGGTACTATATTACGTGAGGTGCGTTTTGCGGCTGAAATTTTGCGCAAAGATTTTGATGTAGAAGCCGATGTATGGAGCGTAACGAGCGTAAACGAATTGACTCGTGATGGTCAGCGCGCTACTCGTTGGAATATGTTGAATCCAACTTCCACGCCGCGTAAGCCTTACATCACACAAGTGCTTGAAGGCCGTAATGGTCCGTTTATTATCTCAACGGATCATCTAAAAACGTATTCAGAACAATTGCGTGGTTACATTCCCGGGGATTACGCGGTGTTAGGCACTGAAGGTTTTGGTCGCAGTGATACACGGACTAAATTGCGGCATTTCTTTGAGGTTAATCGTTACTTTGTAGTGATCGCTGCACTTAAATCCTTAGCTGACCAAGGTAAAATTAAGCCAGACGTGGTAGCTACAGCTATTAAGAAATTTGGCATTGATCCCGATAAAGTCGATCCAATGAGCGTGTAAAATCGATCGCCCTCCCGCAAAGAGGGCGCCGTTGTATTTAGAGCAACCTGTTTGTATTGAATACGAATTGATCAGACTTAAAGCTTTTAATTAAAAGCAAAGACTAGCGAGGCACAACAGTGGCAATTCAAGCAATTAAAGTCCCGGATATTGGCGGCGCCGAAGGCGTTGAAGTTATTGAAATTACCGTAAAGGTCGGCGATGTGATCGCCCTTGAAGATTCTATTGTAGTTTTAGAAACCGACAAAGCTTCAATGGAAATTCCTGCCAGTGCCGCAGGTAAAATTACAGCCATTAAAGTTAAGGTGGGAGATAAAGTTTCTCAGGGTGATTTAATTATAGAAGTAGAAGCTGGAGAAATTGCTGCCGCTCCTACTCCTGCCGCAGCGCCTGCTGTATCGGCTGCCGCGCCAGTAGCCGCTGCGGCTGCGGCGGCGGCTAGTGCTCATACTCAAGTGACTTCCGAAATGAAGTTACAGGTGCCCGATATTGGCGGTGCTGAAGGTGTTGAAGTCATAGAAATTTGCGTAAAAGTCGGCGATGAAGTTGCAGAAGGCGACTCATTAATTGTGTTGGAAACTGATAAAGCTTCCATGGAAATTCCTGCCACAGCCGCCGGTAAAATTATCAGTATTGCTGTGAACTTGGGCGATAAAGTATCGCAAGGCTCCCTTATCGGAATCTTTGCAACTGTAGGTGGAGCAACGGCCTCAGCTATGGCAAAACCAATCGCTGCTGCACCCGCTAAAACTGAAGCAGCACCAGTAGCCCAGGCAGCAGTGGCAAAAGCCGCTATGGTTGAAGATGTTGTGCAAACGGGAGATGTTTATGCAGGCCCCGCGGTGCGCAAAATGGCACGCCAGTTAGGTGTGGACTTAGGTAAAGTGAAGGGTTCAGGTCCGCGTGATCGTCTACTGAAGGACGACCTGCGAAATTATGTAAAACCGATTGTAGCAGCCGCTCAATCCGGTACAGCAGTTGGAGCTGGTTCAGGTATTCCACGAGTGCCTGCAGTTGATTTTGCTAAGTTCGGTGAAATTGAGCTGGTCAAAATGAGCAAAGTGAAAAAGGTCACCGCTGCAAATATGACCCGTAATTGGTTGAATGTTCCCCATGTTACTCAATGGGATGACGCAGATATTACTGATTTGGAAGTATTCCGCAATAATTTGAAAGCTGAAGCTGAAAAGCGCGGTAGTAAACTTACTCCCTTGCCCTTCCTGTTAAAGGCTTGTGCCGCTGCGTTGATTGCCGAGCCTACGTTTAACGTATCCTTGCATGACGATGGCGAAAACATTGTACAGAAGAAGTATGTCCACATAGGTGTCGCCGTAGATACGCCAAACGGTTTAATGGTTCCAGTAATTCGCAATGTCGATAAGAAAGGCTTGTGGGAATTAACCGATGAAATTAATGCTATGGCTAAAAAAGCTCGTGACGGCAAATTAATGCCTACCGACATGCAAGGTGGTTGTTTCACTATTTCTAGCCTGGGTGCCATGGGTGGAAATGGTTTTACACCGATTGTAAATACCCCGGAAGTGGCAATTTTAGGTGTATCTAAAGCGCAGATGAAACCCGTGTGGAACGGCAAGGAGTTTTTACCACGCAATATGTTGCCACTGTCTTTATCTTATGACCACCGTGCGGTAAACGGTGCTGATGCTGGGCGCTTTTTTACCTTCTTGGTGGCTGCAGTAGCAGACGTACGACGTTTACTCTTGTAGTTTTCTTCATAAAACAAACTAAAAAAAAGCCCGATTTCTGTTATGGAAATCGGGCTTTTTAATGTCTGCACTAAAATTAATGCGCGGCTACTGCTCCTTCCTGGATTACGTGTGTAGCTGCTTTTTTAGCGGCAAATGCAAACCACAATACATAAATGTAGCAGACCAATGGCACTATAAAGGCTAATGAGCGAGCACCAACAGGGAAGTGCGCCAAAAGTTGGTCCACGGTAAAACCATAGAACACAGAGATGAAACCGCCACCGCAAATTGCCATACACATTAAACCGGAGGTTGCAGACGCAGGTGCAGTAGAGCGCTCGAGAGTTAATGTGAATATGGTAGGGAACATAATCGAGTTAAATAAGCCGATCAAAACTGCTGCCATACCTGGAATAAAGCCGAGTGTTAAAGGCGCAGCCCAATCACCGATATTCACTGAGCCACCAATAGGTAAGGCTGGTAATTGATAAGTAAGGATGACCACCGATGTTAAAATCACTGCACCTACAGCAACAAGAATAAGCATAGAAGTTGCGCTGTAGAAACGCAGTAACGCAGAACCTATAAAACGGCCCGCCATAGCAAACAACATAAAGAACGGAGCAATATAGCCAGCAACTTGCGAAGAAACATTGAGAATTTCTGGTTGTTCCAGGAAAAAAATCATGCCAGAGATAACGCAAACTTCAGCACCTACATACACGAAAATCGCGATCGCACCCAATTTAGCCCATTTAGATTTTAACGCAGAGAAGGGTGACTCAGAGTGTTCAGATACTTTTGGCGCGTGAGCAGCTATCGTTTTGCGCACTAAAAAAACGGCCACGGTAAATAAGGCAAGAGCAATTGCAAGATACATGTAGGTAGAGGTAACAAATGATAAGCCAGTGGCTTTCATCTCTTCGGTAACTACGGCATCTTTTGCAAAGAGTTCGCCATCCAACAAATATTTAGCGCCAAACATTCCACCAATGAATCCGCCCATAGAGTTAAATGATTGGGAGAGATTCAAACGAAATGCAGCACCTTTTGGATCACCCATGGAAGCAATGAGGGGGTTTGCAGCAACTTGCAGCAGAGTAATACCAGAAGCAGCTACAAACAAACCAAACAAAATGGTCATAAAGCTGTTAGTAAAAGTGGTAGAGAACGCTATCAAACAACCTGCAATAATTCCTATTAATCCTAGAACTATAGAGTTCGCATAGCCTTTTCGGGAAAGGTAAAATGCGGCAGGAATAGACATAATGCCGTAAGCGATAAAAAATGCAAATTGGTTGAGCTGTGTTTCAGCATCGGTAAGGGTAAATACTTTCTTCGTGTTGGCAACCAGCGGGTCGATTAAGTTGGTAACGAATGCCCAGATGAAAAAAAGTATGGTGATATAAATTACTGCCAGAACTAGGCCGCCATTCGATGTGGAATTGCTGGCCCTTGAATTAGCGGTTGGACTCTGCGGAATACTTGCCATTTTGTACCTCGTTGTCTTTGTTATTGATCGTTTTGTCTCTAGTATGCTTGCATCAGCTTCTAATGAGCCCTCTTACAAGAGCGCGGTACTATAATTCAAGCTGGCTTTACTGTCATATAGTTTGTTGCTCGCGCGACCTGCAAAGATAGAAAGTACGGTGGTAGTTATTAATTAATGTTGAGTTGATTAACTGTTTTGCATTCTATTGGTGAATTAACTATGAATTTCTTTCATTTACATAGGCGGTATTAAGTGTCTAAAGCAACAATTGACGATGTGGCAGCATTAGCCGGAGTTTCAATAAAAACGGTGTCGCGAGTGCTTAATAATGAACCTAATGTGCGTCCCGCAATGCGTGAAAGAGTCACGGCGGCCAGCGCGCAATTAGATTATCGCCCCAATATGTCGGCGCGAAGTCTGGCGGGCAACCGCTCCTATTTGCTCGGTTTGTTGTACGGAATACCCTCGGCACATTACGTACTGGATATTCAAGAAGGCGTGCTAGATGTGTGTCGACCGCAAGGTTATGAGCTTATTGTCCACCCTTGTAATCATCAGGATGTAAATCTTGCCCACGAAGTTTCAGAGCTCATTAGGGATAAGCGCATTGATGGTGTCATGTTAACTCCACCAATTTCTGACAACATTCCCTTAATGCAGGCACTCAAGCGATTGTCGGTTCCTTTTGTACGAGTTGCTCCCACTGAGAATAAATCTTTATCACCTTATGTGGAAACTAATGATCGCGAGGCTACTTATGATATGACTTGTCATCTTATTGCGCTTGGCCACAGACGCATCGGTTTTATCTGTGGGCATCCAGACCACCGAGCTGTTACCTTGCGTTTTGACGGGTATAAAGCGGCCCTTATTGAGAATAATATAACTATAGTTGCGGACATAATTGCGCAAGGGTATAACTCATTCGAATCGGGGGAGCTATGCGCGCGTAATTTGTTACAAAAGGTCCCTCGGCCGACTGCCATTTTTGCTGCTAACGATGATATGGCCGCAGGGGTAATGATGGTCGCACATCAAATGGGAATTAAAATACCCGCTGAGTTATCCGTTGCAGGTTTTGATGATACATCTGTGGCGCATCAGATTTGGCCCGCGCTAACCACCATCAGACAACCCATTCAACAAATGGCTAAAAAAGCCACGGATTTACTTTTGAAACAGTTAAAAGGAAAAGAAGTACAGTTGCCTGCTAGCATGCTAAGTTCAAGTATCATTCTCCGTGAATCAACTGGTTCGGCGCCTAAACCTTAATCGCAAGCGAGGGTTAAATTCTAGAAGCTTGCGACGAGGGGTTTAATTTGAATCTAATCTTTACCGTTTTGCCATAAAAAAATGCACCCTAAGGCGCATTTTAATTGGATAACTGCTTATTTTAAACGCTTTTAAGTGATGGGGTTTTGTTGATTAGCCAAGCCGCTGAACCCACTAATGCTGCTTTGTCATTGATAATCAATTTAATTGAAATATCATTTACATAGCTCGCCATTGGCCCTTTGTTTTTGTAGCGTTCTAAAAAGTGTGATTCAGTCAACAAGCTCATTAGCTTGGGCGTAATACCACCGCCGATAACAACGCCACCTTTTGCTCCCAAGGAGAGCGCCTTGTCACCAGCCACCTCGCCTAGTACGTCACAAAAAGTAATCACAGCTGCGCGGCAAATTGGGTCTTCATTGGCTATACCCTTAGTGCTGACATCTGCCGGAGAGTAGTCTTGGGCTGCAATACCCGCCTCGTGCGCCAAAGCACGATATAAATTGACTAAACCAGCTCCGGATAAAATGTTTTCTACTGATACGTGGTTTTGTTCTTTCAACAAAAAAGCTTTAATGGCAAGTTCTTTTTCATTCGTAGGGGCAAAGCTGGCGTGGCCACCTTCAGTGGGGATGATTTCCCAGTTACCCCGGTTTGGAACTAGGGCAGCCATTCCAAAGCCTGTGCCTGGGCCCATAACGACTATAGGTGCATTAGGATTAGATGCGGATGCATAAAGCGTAACTAACTCATTGTCTTGTAAAAAGGGTACAGCATAAGCGAGCGCGGCAAAGTCGTTTATGACATGCAGTGTATTCATGCGCAGTTGATCTCGGAGCGCTTCTATTGAAAACTTCCATTGCAAGTTGGTGATCGAAGCATGGCCATTTTCGATGGGGCCTGCAATCGCCAGACAGGCATATTTAGGTATATCCACATCGAATTCTGCACAGCATGCTTTAATCATACTTGCCATATCAGAATAGCTTGCACATCTAAGGGTAATTTGTCGGTGAGCAGTGTAATCAATCTTTCCAGTCTTGCTTGCATTGTATTCAACCAGACCAAAACGTCCGTTGGTGCCACCAATATCGGCGACCAGTAATAGGCTCATGGGATTCCCCAGTGTTGAGTAAATTGAAGTTAATACTACGGTGTGTATTCGCTGTGACAAAACAAGACAGTATTTTACACAACTAAACGCGCACTGCACGGTTTACGACGAGGATTTAATCGCGAGCGGCTAAATTCCCGTACCTCGTTACGAATTGAATTTTTGGAACAAAAATATACCCGGCTGCTTGCAACGAGGGGTTCAGTTAACTTTGCACAACTTAAGAAACAGTTACGTTAATTAAAAATTATCGTATGCCTAAATATAATAATTTGCTGAACCACAATATTTTTTTCCCTAATGCTGTTACAACTGCAAGGCCCACCAGAACGCCGGCAGAGTTTGCGCAAATGTCCAATAAATCGAAGGTGCGCGGTGGCATGAAGTATTGACCAATTTCTATGGCGATGGAAAATAAAATTAAAAAAATGGCTTTGTATCCAATACTTTTTTGTGGATAAGCAAAGCTAATTGAAAAAGCAGAGACAAAATAGCCGCTAAAGTGCGCTAATTTATCATTTAATGCTGGCGCATAAGTCTCGGGTGCGGGAGTTAATCCCATGAATAAGAAGAGCACTAGCAATGCAAAAAACTGCATCAAGTATAGCTGTCGCCAAAAAAACATATATTTACTCTTAGTAAAGAAGGGCTAAGTCACAGCTTGCGGTTTATTTTACTAATGATACCAATGGTTCTGCTGTATAGAGGTCTTGCGGAGAATTGATATTAAAAAATGGATCATAGTCTTGCATGGCAAAATCCACGTATTGAGGCTTATATTGTTTGATCCAATCTTGTAAGCGGGGCACTTCACCGGTTTGTAGTTGTGATGCAAGTTTAGAAAGTAAAGAAATATGCCATAGAGCGAACACAGGATGAACTTGTAGATTAGAACTGGCGACAATTAAAGGTGCATTCCCAAGTTGTAACGGCGATGCCACGATGTGTGCAGCTAATTTACTAACAATATCCAATGGAAAAAAGGGCGTATCGGAAGCAAAGCTCATCAGCCATTCATGATTTGGAGTATTGGCTGTCATCCAAGTTAAACCTGCATGAACACCCGCAAGAGGGCCGAGATTATTAGGAAATTGATCAGCCAGAACGGGCAAACGAGTGCGTGCAAAACGCAAACTGCTACCATTAGCGTTAAGTAACAGTTGTGAAACCTGTGGCTGTGCACGTTCAATTGTGCGCTGTAAAAGAGTTTTACCTGCCAACGGCAGTAGGCATTTATCGCCGCCGCCCATCCGCCGGGCAAGGCCACCAGCGAGAATAATGCCAACGATCAATTCTGATGATTTCATAAAAAATATAGTATGCCAGTAAGCAAGCTTGAACAGCTTTGATGTATTGCATTTTCATTGCACCAGTTATCGCTTTAAAGCAGCAACAATCAATGGCGCGTAAATTTGTAATTTGTTTACATAATAAATAGTTTAGCTCTTAGTTAATCCAGTACCTACAGATTTTCATCTTTCCAGAAAATTAAGTTTGAGATGCTAATGATAAAACTATTACGTTTATATAAACAATTGATTTTTTATATGATGCTTTGTTGCCATATGATACCTATGGAATTTTTAACTCCGAATTGAAAAGTAATCACAATGAATAATCAAACGGAAAAGTAAATATGAGTATTACACACTACACAACCTCAGCAGGTGCGCCTGTTGCCGAAAACAATAATAGTGCAAGTGCTGGACCGCGAGGCCCCTTAACGTTTGACAACCATTAACTTGCACATTTTAATCATGAACGAATTCCTGAGCGGGCTGTTCATGCACGTGGCATTGGCGCTTATGGCCATTTCGTTCTCAACAAAAGCTTGTCCGATGTTACTGTTGCTGACTTTTTACAACGAATTGGTGAAAAAACGGAGGTGTTTGTACGCTTCTGCAATTTGCCAAAGCCGATGTTGACTACGCGGCACGGGTGAAAGCACTGTTATAGACTTAGATAAATACAACAAAAAAGGCACTGTGAAAACAGTGCCTTTTTTGTTGTAGGGTATTAGTATGCGAGCATGAAATTTTATAAGTAAGATTATATTTTTAAGGTAAGAGCTATGGCTTCTGATTTAGAAAAGCTGCAATTAGAAAATATGCGTCGCGAATATTTGCAAGGCGGATTGGACTTGGCGGATTTAGCGACAAACCCTCTGGAGCAATTTGACCGTTGGATGAAGCAAACTATTGCTGCAGAAATTCCCGACCCTAACGCGATGACCATTGCTACTGTAGACGCTAGTGGTCAGCCATCGCAACGTATCGTATTATTAAAAAAGCTGGATGAAAAAGGTTTTGTATTTTACACAAACTTGCGCAGCCGAAAAGCGCAGGAATTAAAACAAAATCCAAAAATAAGTTTGCACTTCCCTTGGCATTTTATAGAGCGCCAAATAAAAGTTTGTGGTGTTGCGGAACCATTATCTACAACGGAAGTATTAAAATATTTTGTCACCCGCCCGCGTGATAGTCAGTTAGGTGCCTGGGCATCACAACAAAGCCGTCCAATTTCTTCGCGCGCAGTGTTAATGCAGCAATTTGAATCCATGAAAAATAAATTTTCTAAAGGGGAAATCCCGATACCGGATTTCTGGGGTGGTTTTCGCGTAAAGCCGCATCAGATCGAATTTTGGCAAGGTGGTGAAAATAGGCTCCACGATCGATTTCAATATAATTTGGATCAAAGCGGTGTGTGGAAAATAGAGCGATTAGAACCATAATAATATTTTATTTTTTAATCGGTTAAAGTAAATTATGCAAGAAAAAATGTCACCATCCATTTTAAAACGCCGTCCATTGGATGGTATCCGTGTTATCGAATTGGGGCAATTACTTGCTGGGCCTTTTGCGGGTTGCATGCTCGCATATTTTGGTGCCGAACTTATTAAAATTGAACCGCCGGAAACTGGCGATCCCATTCGTGGGTGGCGTGTTTTAGAAAATGGTACATCATTGTGGTGGCGCAGTCTCGGCCGCAATAAAAAAAGTATTACCCTTGATTTAAAAAAAATTGATGGTCAAAAAATTGCGCGACAATTAATTGATACTGCAGATGTTGTGATTGAAAATTTTCGTCCCGGAATTATGGAAGGTTGGGGTTTGGGGCCAGACGAAATAAAACAAACAAATCCGAAATGTGTTTATGCGCGCATTTCTGGTTATGGCCAAACTGGGCCTTATGCAAATAGGCCAGGGTTTGCGTCTGTATGTGAAGGAATGAGTGGGTTTCGTTTTGTAAATGGTTTTGCAGATCAAGCACCCGTACGCCCAAATTTAAGCATAGGCGATACCATTGCAGGTATTCATGCTGCTCTTGGTATTACGCTTGCGCTACTCGATCGCGAACGAAATGGTTCAGCTGAATGTGGTAGTCAAGGCCAAGTAGTGGACGTCGCGCTTTATGAAGCCATGTTTAATTTAATGGAAGCCGTAGTGCCGGAGTTTGATGGTGCCGGGATAATTCGACAGCCGTCAGGCACTACAGTTACCGGTATCGTGCCCACAAATACTTATCGCTGCAAAAATAGAAAGTATGTTGTGATAGGTGGCAATGGTGATTCAATTTTCCAGCGGTTGATGGAGGTTGCTGGTCATTCAGAAATGGCGCTTGACCCACGTATGGCTAACAATGCCGGTCGAGTTATTCACGAAGCTGAAATTGATCATGCACTTGCAACATGGTGTTTAAGTAAAGATTCAGATGAAATTTTACAGTTATTAGATAATGCTCGCGTGCCAGGCGGCCCAATCTATAACGTAGAAGATATGTTTGCTGATCCACACTTCAATTCGCGCGGCATGTTTGAACAAGTAGAAATAAATGGTAAACCGTTAAAAATTCCCGCGATTCTACCAAAACTTTCGGAAACACCTGGCCGCACAGATTGGCCAGGTTTAGAGGTGGGTAGCCATACGCAAGATATTCTGGAAAATATCCTAAATTTATCCTCATCTGAAATTGATGCATTAAAAAAGTCGGGTGTGATTTAATTTCTGTCGAGATCAAAACAATGATGCTACAAACAGGTTTGTATAGTCACTACAAAGGCAATGACTACTACGTTTTTCAAGTTGCTAATCACAGTGAAACACAAGAGCAGTTGGTGGTTTATCAATGCTTATACGATGATTATTCATGGTGGGTTAGGCCGCTAAGCATGTTTGTAGAAACCGTCAATATTAATGGCAACATTGTTCCGCGCTTTCAATTTGTGCGCGAGCTTTCTGCGGAAGAAATTGCATCTTTTCCTAAATGTAACGAGATTAAATAAAGAGTAAACCCTGTGTTTGAAGTAGATCTGCAAGTAGTAAATGATGAGCGTTGGATGCGCCGGGCTATTCAATTGGCTGCGGAAGGTGAGGCCCTTAATGAGATACCTGTAGGAGCCGTCATCGTGCGTGACGATAAAATTATAGGGGAAGGTTTTAATCAACCAATAAGTCGCCACGACCCAACCGCGCATGCTGAAATAGTTGCATTGCGTATGGCGGCGTTAAATGAAAGAAATTATCGTTTAGTAGGTGCAACACTTTATGTAACGCTAGAGCCATGCACAATGTGTGTGGGTGCTTTGGTGCACGCGCGCATAACTCGTTTGGTGTACGGCACTACAGAACCTAAAGCAGGTGCAGTTGAAAGTAAAAGTCGGTTGTTGGAAAGCGAGTATTTTAATCATCGATTGGAATATAATGGCGGCGTTTGTGCGGAAGATTGCCAGCAACAATTAAGTTATTTTTTTCAGCGTCGCAGGGAAGATGTTAAGCAAAGAAAAGCAATAAAAGAAAAGCAATAAATGCAGAAGTTAAGGATGCTAAAAAATAAAAATTACTTAATGTCTGTAGTGCTGGTTTTTTCTACTAAAAATTTACAAAATGGACAAAGACAATGATTTATCCAAGTTATTTCGGCTTAGCTTTTCAATAGCAGTAGGTTCTGTTGATGACGTATTCGTATTCATGTCCAGGTTTGCATTTAATGTTGCCAAACGAAAGTGTTCATGTTGCTCGTGCCACGTAAGAATTTTTTGGTAGTTAATAATATTTTGTACGTAGGTTACAGGTTCCCATCCACGCGCATAACCGTGTTTAGCTGTGCTGTAATACTGATGTTTAGCTAGCAATGGAAAATATTGACTCACATCTGCCCACAGATTGGGGTTGCCGCCCATTTTTTCAGTTAGCACGCGTGCGTCTTCTAAATGACCTAATCCCAGGTTGTAAGCTGCCAATGTCATATACAAGCGATCTTCACCTAGAATCCTTTCAGGTAAGCGCTCTTCTAAGTTTTTAATATATTTTGCGCCGCCTTTAATACTTTGGTGAGGATCTTCACGGTTACTTACGCCGAGCTCTTTTGCCGTATCGAGAGTTAACATCATGAAACCACGAACGCCTGTTACAGATTCTGCTTGCGGGTCCCAATGTGATTCTTGATAGCCAATTGCTGCCAATAATTTCCAATCTAACCTGTATTCATTAGCAGCTGCTTTAATGGCATCTTCCCACAGTGGTAACCGTTTTTCTAAACGATAAGAAAACATCATTGCATCGCCGCTTGTCACGGTTTCCAGCGGTTCAAACTGCTCAAAAAAACGTGCAGTCACTTGTGCAAGTAATCCATTTTGCCGAATTTTAGCCAAATGTTTTTGTGCTGCATCATAAAGACTATTGTCGCGCGACTGTGTGAATGCCCATGCAATAGGTTGAGGTGGATTCAGATTAAGGGCGAATTGAGTATGTGGGTAGGAATAACGGTAGAGCGTATAGATTGCTGAATCAACTACGGCATAGTCAGCTTTGCCTTGTTCAACCATGTCGAGTAAGTCAATTGTTTCCACTCCTTCTACTTCTGTCCAGCGTAATTCAGGAAGAGATTGTTGCAATTCGTATAATTGTTCCTGTTGCGTTGATTTGGCTACCACTACAATATTTTTATTGAGCAAATCGTTGAGATTAGCAGGTGCAGTCTGAGTCGTGTTGTAAATCAACTGATGAGTGACTTCCATATAAGATTCAGTAAACCGTAAACGTTGTGTAGAACCTAATTTTGCAACCATACTGGCACTGGCCAAATCGAAAGCGTCAGTACTCATTTTAAAACGAGTTTTAACAGCTTTGTCATCATCTAAAATTATTAACTTAACACCTAGAGATTGTGCAAAACTTTGCAATAAAGTGTATTCAAAACCTGTTAAACCGTTGGCACCTTCGTAAAAAGTTGTAGGGCCGTTGCGTGAAATCACTAGCAATTCACCGCTGGTGAGAACTTGTTCAAGTTGGCTGATGGGAGTGCTGCGGACGAGTAAACCAGAACTACACACAAGTAATAAAGCAATAAAAATATTCGTAATGGTAAATCGCTTTACCGCTGTACGCTTGTGAGTGTCCATAAAAAGTTCCTCTGTATTTAAACTGCATTGCTCGAAAGGACGTTCGTTTTCGTGTTATGCACTCATGCCGAATCAAATCCCTCCTGATTCGTGCAATATAGAGCCATTTTAAAGGGTCAAATTAGCTCTGCCTAGCTTGTTTTTTGAGCAAAACTGGGGTAGGAAATTCGTTTTCCGCTAGATGATTTCTGATAAAGTACTTTACGTACAATAAGTTAGCTCGATCAGTTCACTCACTAATGGAATAAAAAATAAGTGAAAATTTGCTGTTTTTTGTGCCATTTTTGGCGCAAAAAACGTTTTTTGGGAAGATTTATCATCGTTTTTTTGTAAAGAAATACAAAGAATAGGGTTTAGTCCAATTTTTATTTGACAACATAATATCGATTAATAAGTTTGAGGGCTGGGATTCTGGTTATCCTAATTATTAACATTTCTAGATAGAAAATTACTTCGTTTATACAACTGCACTATGTTTATAGTGATTAGACTTACAAAATCGCTTATTACTAGCTAACTAAAATTTTGTATAACAGTAGTTATTGAATACTTTTAAATACTTGTGGTTGTTGTTTTGGTAATTATTGTTATTAGTTTTTTTGTCTTTGCTAAATTGATTTTATTTCATGAATGTTGGGCTCTTAATGAATTTATTCACAAATCAGTTTCATCGCGTACACGCTCAATGTTTAGCTGAGTCTACTACTCCATTTTTAGCGCGTGGTAAGTCCGTGATACGTTGCGAAGTTTGTCAGATGGCAAGCTTTGCATGCATGTGTGCATGGCGACCCAAGTTGCAATCCAGATGCGAATTTATTTTACTTATGCATCGAATTGAAGTCTTTAAACCAACCAACACGGGACGATTGATTGCCGATGTGTTACCAGAGCAAACTCATGTATTTTGTTGGAGCCGCACTGAGCCTGCGAAGGACTTATTGGCGTTGCTGAGAGATGATAATCGTCGATGTTTTATTGTGTTTCCTGCTAGCTCTGATTCAAATGCAAATGTGGCGGGAAAAGCAGGCCGTAAAATTTATAATAAAATTCCTGATAACGAAAAAATTCCAACTTTTATTTTACTGGATGGAACTTGGAAACAAAGCGGTAGAATGTTTCATTTAAGTCGCTGGTTGGATGATGTTGGATGCATTTCTTTGTCTGATGTTTTGTTGCGAGATTATGTAAAAAGCTATGCGATGCGTAAATCACATCAGGATAATTACTTATCCACTGCAGAGGCTGCTGCCTTGTGTTTGCAGTTGATTGATGAGCAAAAAAATAGTGCAGTGCTATTAAATTATTTTCAGCTATTTAATGAACATTATTTAGCTACACGTGCTTGTTGTGCGCCTGAAATAGGTGCTTTGCATAAACAACTGGCAGCCGACGCGTTTTTGCATGATTAGGCTGCCTGCGGATCGACCGATCTTATCCGCGCTCGTTTATGGGTAATGTCTTACAAAAATAAGCGTATATTGCGACTATTGTAGTGTTTGGTTTTGCATGACAATGGTTTCCAACAAGGAGGTCCTCTGGGAATGTTTGTCGACCAAGAAAGGTCAAAGGATGCGACTAATATTACAAGCGGTTTGGAACCGCTTGTTGTTTGTAGGGAAACTTGTTGTTTTTAAGGATAGTAAGGCTCTACGAGACGTAAAACTATTGTTTTTACTTTTTTTCGGCTGACTTCTCTGATTTTTTATTAATAAATCCGCGCACTTTTTCCAGCCAAAAACTTTGTTTGTTATTTACTGCTATAAAATGCTCTGGTGGCAAAATGAGTTGCTGATAATTTCTGAGGTTTTTACGCATAGCCTCTGCATGGTGTAAGCGACGCACTTCAATTTGATATTTATCGTCAGGTCTAAAAAAAACGTCCAAAACAGGTAAGTCGACGTCTGAAAACATAGCTGCCAGCTGCATCTGTGTTAGCGGCTCTTGACTCTGTAAATTCACTAAAATCAATGCTTGAATAGCATTTTTAGAAAGCTCTACGAGACTGTCTGGTGCGCTACTGTTATCTACTAACACAACAAGATTAGGTTGCCCAATTTTGCTAAGTAATGTGATGGCAGCATTAATGCGCTCATTAATCGATTGTGTGCGAGGTAATGAGGTACTTTCTTGACTTAATGCAAGTGAAGCTTGCGTTGCAGACGAAGAATTATCGCTTGAAGTCATCACTGAGGATGCAGTTGAGGAATCGATACTGGTGGATTGCACATTACTCGAACTACTTGTATCCACCGATTTATAGTGTCCGGATGTTTTAGTGGCATTTAGGCTTGGTAATGGAACAGCCAAGGTATCCCAACCATAAATAGGAAGATTGCGACGAAGGATTTCCAGCGGAGCCGGCCATAATTGCGGTAATTCCGGGGCATGAAGAATAAGGAATGAGCCTTGGATTTTACGTGTTTCCCCCGCTTTGAAGAGGACAATAATTTTTTCGCGAGGGGTTACCAGCCATTGAGCTTCATTGGGTAAGGCGAGGGCAAGTAATGCGTTATCACGTTCCATAGTAGAAGCAAAAATAGGCTTTTCCTCTGATGTTATGTTGGAGGTTGCCTCTGTCGGCAGTGAGTTGGGTGATTGCTCGTTAGATGAAACTACAGGTGTGGATGTAGGTCTAGGTGTAGCTTCTTGGGCCCTCAGTCCATCGGCACACAGCCCAAGCGTAAACAATAAAATGAATTCGCAGATGAGTTTTTTTTTATAAGGGTTATTCATAGCTCTTTTAATCTCTCATTGCCTTGTAGTCATTTACCTCACTACAATGCTTTAAATATCCTATTCTGGTCATCGGAGCATATATGGAAAACTTGAGGGGTATAAACAACATTAACACTACTAACTTTAAGCGTGATTTTAAAATCGCGCCTTCTATTTTGTCAGCAGATTTCGCACGTTTAGGCGAAGAAGCTGATGCGGTATTAGCAGCTGGTGGCGATTTTATCCATTTTGACGTGATGGATAATCATTATGTGCCTAATCTCACTATCGGCCCAATGGTGTGTAAAGCCTTGCGGAAATACGGAATTAGCGCGCCAATTGATGTGCATTTAATGGTTGAACCAGTAGATGATTTAATTGTGCAATTTGCCGACGCTGGCGCTACTTACATTAGCTTTCATCCAGAGGCTTCGCGGCACGTTGATCGCTCCCTTCAGCTGATTAAAGACAAAGGATGTAAGGCGGGATTAGTATTGAATCCTGCCAGTTCTATCATGCATATCCAGCATGTGATAGATAAGCTAGATATGTTGTTATTGATGTCAGTTAACCCCGGCTTTGGTGGGCAAGCATTTATTCCACATACGCTCGTTAAAATTCGTGAGGCACGCGCACTAATTGATGCTAGTGGTTGTGACATTCGGCTGGAAGTTGATGGTGGCGTTGGGCTGACCAATATTCGCGATATCGCCCAAGCTGGCGCAGATACTTTTGTAGCGGGCTCTGCGATATTCAATGCACCCAATTATCGAGAAGTCATTCAGGGAATGCGTGCCGAATTGGCGTTGGTTTAATTTTATATGACGGCTCAGGGTAGGCATTTTAGTATTAATTCATTACACTTCACCCACATCACATTTAGGACTATCCTCGTGTACAACTCGCTGCTTTATCAAATAGAGTGCGTCTCCCCCTTCGCCCGATGGCGTTGCTAGTCCTCTTGCCTCTCGACTTTTCAAATAGATAACAGAGCTTCTTTTAAAAAAATAGCGTCTTAAATAAAAATAGAGCTTCTTAAATAGTGTGCTCTCCTACTCGCCTCGCTGGCGGTAGTGGGTGATTCAGAAAAATAAGTCTTAAATGAGCCAGCCAGCTTTGGCGGTTGCAAAAGGTAGAGATATGACTCCCGAACAGTTTTCTGCATTGGCCCAACAGGGCTATAACCGCATTCCCGTTATGCGTGAGGTGTTGGCTGATTTAGATACGCCACTTTCTTCCTATCTTAAATTGGCCTGTGGGCCATATTCGTACCTATTTGAATCTGTGCAAGGTGGTGAAAAATGGGGGCGCTACTCCATGATTGGGCTACCTGCACGCACATTACTTAAGGCCTTTGGTGACCAAATTCAGGTAGAGCGCGACGGTGAAGTTGTTGAGCGCCACACGCGTGCTGATGCATTAAGTTTTGTGGAAGAGTTTAAACAGCGATACCGCGCTCCAGAGCTGCCCGGCTTGCCGCGTTTTACGGGTGGGTTGGTGGGTTATTTTGCTTATGATTGCGCGCGTTATGTCGAACCTCATTTAAAAGTTACTACACCAAAAGATGTGATTGGCACACCGGATATTTTATTATGCGTGTCAGATGAAGTATTAGTATTCGATAATCTTGCCGGTAAATTAATTTTTGTAATTCATGCAAATCCAGAAGTGGAAAACGCGTATATAAAAGCAACTGCACGGTTGGATGAGCTGGCACAACAACTCACGCAATCTACACCGAATATTGCACCTATAAGTTTACAATCAAACCTGAATTCAGTTGGTAGTAAAGAGCTGCAATTTACATCGCACATGGGTGAAGCAGGTTATAAAAGTGCGGTTGAAAAAATTAAACAATACACTTTGTCTGGCGACATCATGCAAGTCGTGCCGTCGCAACGGATGTCGATTGATTTTGATGCTGAACCGTTGAATTTATATCGCGCACTGCGGAATTTAAATCCATCCCCTTACATGTATTTTATGAATATGGGCGATCACTATGTGGTTGGTTCAAGCCCTGAAATTTTAGCGCGTTTGGAAAATGGTGAAGTTACTGTAAGGCCCATAGCAGGTACGCGTCGTCGTGGACATACCCCCGAAGAAGACAAAGCCTTGGAAATTGAACTGGTAAATGATCCCAAAGAAATCGCGGAGCATTTAATGTTGATTGATTTAGGTCGCAACGATGTTGGGCGCGTTAGTAAAATTGGCAGTGTAAAACTCACTGATAAAATGGTCGTAGAACGTTACTCGCACGTTATGCACATTACTTCAAATGTTACCGGGCAACTTAAAGATGGTTTACACGCGATGGACGTGCTGCGTGCAGCGTTACCTGCAGGGACCTTATCTGGCGCACCAAAAATTCGCGCAATGGAAATTATTGATGAAATAGAAACTGAAAAGCGCGGTATTTATGGCGGCGCTGTCGGTTATATTTCGTGGAACGGCAATATGGATACTGCAATTGCGATTCGCACTGCCGTGATTAAAAACAATAAACTTTATGTGCAAGCGGGTGGGGGTGTGGTGACAGACTCTATTCCCGCTTTAGAATGGAAAGAAACCATGAACAAAGCACGCGCTATATTTCGCGCGGTGGAAATGGTTGGTGCAAATAAAGTAGGTGATGCTAAATGATTTTAATGATTGATAATTATGATTCCTTTACCTACAACCTTGTACAATATTTTGGTGAGCTCGGCGCTGACATGAAAGTGGTGCGTAACGACGAAATTACTATCGAAGAAATTATCGCCCTTGCGCCTGAAAAAATTGTTGTTTCGCCCGGCCCTTGTACTCCTAATGAAGCCGGTGTATCAGTTGCCACGATAAAAACGTTTGCCGGAAAAATTCCCTTGCTTGGTGTGTGCCTGGGTCACCAAAGTATTGGTCAAGCGTTCGGTGGTAATGTTATTCGTGCTCCCTTTGTCATGCATGGAAAAACATCACTTATTTATCACAATAATAAAGGTGTATTTAGTGGTTTGAAAAATCCATTTCAAGCAACGCGTTATCATTCTCTTGTGATTGAAAAGAAATCTATTCCAGATTGTTTAGAAATCACAGCATGGACACAGAATGAAGATGGCAGCATGGCAGAAATTATGGGTGTTAAGCACAAGACCCTTGCAGTAGAAGGTGTGCAATTCCATCCTGAATCCATTCTCACCGAGCATGGGCACGATATGTTGCGAAACTTTTTGCAAGGGAAATAACTAAAAATCTCGCAAATTAAAATTTGCGAGAAATACAACTTAATCGCAAGCGAGGGTTAAATTCCCCGTGGCTTGCCACGGAATAGATTTTTGAAACAAAAATATACCTCGCTGCTTGCGGCGAGGTGTTTAATTTACAACATCAATGTGTGAATACCATGGACATTAAACAAGCGTTAAATAAAGTAGTATCTCGAATTGATCTCAGCACCGATGAAATGATTTCGGTAATGCGTGAAGTTATGACCGGTGCCGCGACACCTGCACAAATTGGTGGGTTTCTGGTCGCCTTGCGTATGAAAGGTGAATCACTGGATGAAATCACTGGCGCTGCTATGGTTATGCGAGAGCTAGCGACAAAAGTTGATATTGACGTTGAATATTTAGTGGATACCTGTGGCACGGGCGGAGATGGCGCCAATTTATTTAACGTGTCTACTGCAAGCGCATTTGTGGTTGCAGCAGCGGGTGGCCGCGTTGCAAAACATGGCAATCGTTCTGTTTCGAGCTCCACTGGCAGTGCTGATGTGCTTGAAGCAGCCGGAATAAAATTGGATATCACACCAGAACAAGTTGCACTTTGTGTTAAAGAAATTGGTGTGGGTTTTATGTTTGCGCCGGCGCATCACAGCGCAATGAAACATGCCATTGGCCCGCGTAAAGAATTAGCGTTGCGTACTATTTTTAACATGCTGGGGCCTCTGACTAATCCTGCCAATGTAAAGCGTCAGGTAATTGGTGTGTTTAATGGTGCGCTGTGTAGACCTATGGCGGAGGTGTTGGGTCGGTTGGGCAGTGAACATGTTATGGTAGTTCATGCTAAAGATGGTTTGGATGAAATTAGTGTGGCGACGGTAACGCATATTGCCGAATTTAAAAATGGTGTGATACGCGAGTACACCATTACCCCTGAAGACTTTGGTATAGATTCAAGAAGTCTCATTGGTTTGAGCGTAAAAAGCGCACAAGAATCGTTGGATCTTATATTTGATGCATTAGGAAAACGCCGCGGCCAACACGCGCAGAAAGCTGCTGATATTATTGCACTAAATGCTGGTGCGGCAATTTATGTGAGTGGTGTGGCAGTTGATTTAAATGATGGCGTGGAAATGGCGCGCGATGCAATTGGCAGTGGTTTGGCAGCAGAAAAAATCCGCGAGCTCGCTGCATTTACCCAAATTTATAATAATGTGTAATTGAGAATAAGTATGTCTGAAACACCAACGGTACTGCGCAAGATTATTGCTCGTAAATGGCAAGAAATTGCCGCGCGAAAATTACATACATCACTAGCAGATTTAAAAATTCGCGCTGCAGAACAAGTTCCCGTACGTGGTTTTGTGCATGCCATTGAGAAAAAAATCGCGGTAGGTAAAGCAGCTGTTATTGCAGAAATAAAAAAAGCATCGCCAAGTAAAGGTGTTATCCGCGAACATTTTGTTCCCGCTGAGTTGGCGCGTTCCTATGAGCTAGGTGGCGCAGCCTGTCTATCCGTATTAACGGATGTAGATTTTTTTCAAGGTGCAGATGTTTACTTACAGCAGGCGCGTGCAGCGGTAAGTTTGCCAGTCATTCGCAAAGATTTTTTAGTGGATGAATATCATATTTACGAGGCGCGCGCATTGGGGGCTGATTGCGTATTACTTATTGTTGCTGCATTAGATACTGCCAAGCTAAAAGAATTAAATACGCTAGCACAAGCGATAGGGCTGGATGTCTTGGTTGAGGTGCATGATGAGAAAGAATTGGATATTGCGTTGGAACTACCAAATAAATTAATTGGTATTAATAATCGCAACCTGCACACATTTGACGTTACTCTTGAAACAACCTATAAACTACTCGACAGAATTGGCAGGGAGCGTATTGTTGTGACCGAGAGTGGAATTTTAGCTTCAGCTGATGTGAATGCCATGCGAGCCAAGCAGGTGAATGCGTTTTTAGTGGGTGAGGCGTTTATGCGAGCAGATGATCCGGGAGCAGCGCTGAGCGAATTTTTTAATTGACGTTGATCGCAATAAAAAGCCCGCAATTTTGCGGGCTTTTTATTGAACAATATATTTATTTTGAGATGAAAAACAAACTAACGCGTACCAAAAACCACCATTGTTTTGCCTTTCACCATGACTAAACCCTGCTCTTCCAAAGTTTTGAGTACACGGCCAACCATCTCGCGCGAGCAACCAACAATGCGACCAATTTCCTGGCGAGTAATTTTAATTTGCATACCATCGGGATGAGTCATTGCATCGGGCTCTTTGCAGAGTTCCAGTAGCGTGCGTGCTACGCGGCCAGTGACATCAAGAAAAGCCAGGTCTCCTACTTTGCGAGTGGTGGCACGTAAGCGGCGTGCCATTTGAATGCCGAGGGCAAACAAAAATTCCGGATGCAATTCAGATATTTCTTGAAATTTAGCATAACTAATTTCTGCTACTTCACATTCGGTTTTGGCTCTTACCCAGGCGCTGCGGGAGTCTTTGTCGTCAAATAACCCCATCTCGCCGAAAAAATCACCATCATTGAGGTAGGCAACAATCATTTCATGACCGTCGTCATCTTCAATTAAAACGGTTACCGAACCCTTAACGATATAATACAAAGAATCGCTTTTATCACCTGCATAAATAATGGTGCTTTTGGCCGGATAGCGGCGGCGATGACAGTGGATAAGGAACTCGTCCACATTTTTTATGTGTGGTGTTAGGGAGACTGAGACCAAGGTGTTGCTCCTAAAAATAAAGTTGTAGCAAAAAATACTCTTATTATGGCTTGAGAATGAGTAACCTGCCAGTTCAGCATTCTCTTTGTACTTCGTTATAAGCCTAGAGGCCGAACTTGTCTATAAAAAAATAGTAATTTTGTGAGTGGTGTTGCTTTAGGTGACAATATCGATTTTTACTATAGCTGTGATAATCTTACACCAGTTTATTAATTCTTTACATGAGGTTTCTATGCAAGCAATAGTTAAGTGGATAGACGGCGCACAGTTTTTGGGTGAATCGGG
>JANPKH010000417.1:0-3555 GCA_031425935.1 Gammaproteobacteria bacterium
AGAGAGGGTGGTAGAAGCCGCAAGTCGCTGATGATTGAGTCGACCTGCTGGACTTCGCTCATGTGGAGCAAACTCAGCCACTCTATTAGTGGTTTGCGCGAGCAAAGATTGCGATTCATCTGAGAGTCGCAAATTTTGCAAAATACTCAGAGCTTTTTGAGAAAGCTCTGAGAGCTCAATAGCCTTCACGAGTAACTACTTCAGGCTGACTTGAACATAGACAAGATTATTTGGAAGTTTGACCTTCGTGTAGCCGGCTATCGTGATCGTTACTGCAGACTCTAGCGTTGACTGAAGCTTTACTGCTCCAGAGCCCATCACTAAATTGTTACGAGTACTTTGGCAAGATGAGCTACCAGATGCGACAAGCTTTACGTTGCCTTCTGAAACGTTTCCAAACCAACGCTCGGTCGATTGAGCAAGTAACTGCTTGGTATTCGCATCAATCAAAAACATAGAGACTGAATCTGGTAAGCTGCCCGGAGCACACTTTGAATAAACCGATGAGTTGCCATTTTTAGTGATTTTTACGCCTGCGTAGGCTTTACGTAAGATTCCTCCGCTATCAGAGTAAGCGATTAGTTGAGAGCTGAGGTAAGTACTCACGTTCTTAGCAACTGCGTTTTGAACTTGCGATTGCTGAGCGCTGCTAACACTTGGATTAAGAATGACGGTTGTAGCTGGCGTAACTGCCAACATTCCTAAAAAAAACATTTTTGATTTGTTTTGTACCGACATAGTTTCTCCGTCTAATTATTTTTAGTTTATAAAGCTGAAAGCGAGAGGAGATTATCAGGATCTCCATGGTATTCCGCAAAAATCTGTTCAGTTTGCAAGGACTACAAATCGGTGAGAAGTACCGACGAAATTTGGCACCCCAAAGCTCATATCTTTGAACACACAGCCGTTAGTCCAGTTGTCAGGACGAGCCTCCCGTCTTATCGTATTTGCACACATAAGATTCGAGCCAGTGGGCAGGAGCATCATGATGAAGCATCTATTGATAATTCCGATTCTGATTTCGGCCTTAGCCTGCGCGCCAATCAAACAAAAAATCGAAGACCGTACAGGCGGGTGTGTAAACGGGAACTGCTCGCAAAAACCGTTGCCAAAACCGACTGTTTGCAGCGGTGCGGGCAAATTCACTGCACTATCAGGTACTTTCAAAACTGAGCCGGTCACAAATGTTGGAACTGGCGTAACTTATCGCGCGCAGTTTATCTTCGGTAGCGGAAAAGTTTTATTCACTCAATTCTGCGAAAACAAAAAGACATAAGAATTTGAAAGCCCGACATTAGAGTCTGATTTTTCGGTGAATTCGCAAGTGTCTGCTCTAAAGTTTACTACTCCGCAAGTGAAAGAAGTCAAATCAGCAAGCTTCGTCTGCAAAGCTGAACTTACTGCTGAGGTATTTGATATTAGTGCTCAGGGCAATTGCTTAGCGCTCAAGCCTGAAAAAGATGACGTGATTTACTACGTTCGCCAAGCAAACTAGCTAAGAAAATATTTAGGCAGTAGCTTTGAGAGGGACATTGAATCGCTTCACGTAATCAACTACGAACGAAGCAGTTTCCGGATGTAATTCGTCGAATTTAATTCCAGCGTAGCCACTCGAGGTTACGTAAGCGACTGATCCGGTAAATCTTAAAGCGTGAGGAAATTCGCTACTTCGGATGAGAAGCTGAACTTGTTCACCTTTAACTAAAAATCCAGCTTCGTTTAAGCCCATTCCAGCTTCACTAATAGAAGCGGCTTTAACTACAGCAGGACCTTGTTGGTCTGAGCGGCTAAGTGCCACAGATCCCATAAGTGGAGCGCGTTCGTTTTCACGACGGCTAATTCCAAGCTCTTCCATAATTTCATGAAGCTCAAAAATATTTGTCCACTTATTCAGGCCCACACTCCACAAACGAACTTTGTTTAAAGTAGGAACGCCTTTAATGTGAGTTATCATTTCAGCTTGAGTAAGTGGGCCAAGTGATGAGCCGCCTACATCCACATACCAGATTGGGTTGTGAGACTTTTCATTTTCGCTCTTGACGATTTTTTCGAGCTGCTCGCGCCACGAAGACATAGGCATCCACTCGCGTTGCCCTTTCCACCAAATAAAGCACGCGTCGCTCCAGATGCCTGCAGTCAAGCACTGGTCGACTTGTTCCGTCGTAAACGGACCCGTCACAATATTTTCTGAATAAACAAACCACTCATGTGCCACAAGTTGGTATCGGCTAACCTGTTTTTAATCTTAATAGTTTCGAGGTCTAGCTTGACCAGTCTGGCTTTATTTTTTGAACTGCTTTCTGCTAATACTGTGCCAACTTTTATGTTAGCCTTTTTAAGTAAGGAAAGCGCTACCTGTGACGAAGCGAAACTCCGCAATTTTAATGCTGTTATTCGCAATTTTGGTAATCGAAATTGTGATTCTTGCGCCTGGCGAATTGGGTTCATCACCGGAAGCAGATCGAACAGCAAATGCCGAGACAGCCAAAGGTCCAGTTGAAGGGCAAACCGGTCAGGTGATGCAAGATGTTCACTTGGTGGAAGCAAAGCCGGGCGGCAAAGAGTGGGAACTCTGGGCAAAGAAGGCTGTTCGCCCTAAAGACAATGCGCCTTGGACGATCGAGCAAGTTGAAATTAAATTTTTTGGTGAAAATGAAGTGGTGTACACAGTGACAGGCGATCGTGGGTTTGTTGAGTCGGCACAAAACAACATCCGAATTATCGGAAACGTTTTCATGCGCTCATCGAACGGCTACACTTTCCGAACTGAGTCGATCGCGTATCAATCTGAAACTCGGTTACTAGAAACTCCGCATACGATTGAAATGGATGGCCCTAAAGAGCCAGATGGCTCGCGCTTTACACTTACCGGCGAAAGCCTTTCTGCAAATCTTGCGACAAACGAGATCGTTATAAACAAAAATGTTCGAGCGAAGAAGTCTGTCAAAGCGGGAAAGTCAGCAATGATCGCTTCTTCAAAAGCCGAGTTTAGCGGTAAATCGAAGAAGGGTCGTTTCTTTGATGGGACGGTGATTGATATCGAGTCGCTGCGCATCACTGGACCCGAGGCTGTGTTTAGTTACAATGGCAATCATATTGATTCGGTCGTGGTCGATGGCGGAGTAAAAGTCACGGACGTCGACAAATATGCGACAGCTGATAAAGTCGCGGTGTTTTTAGATGAAGAGAAATATATTTTCAAAGGTTCACCCCGAGTTGTGCAGAGTGGTGATGAGCTGTTTGGCGATGAAATTATTCTTTCCGACGGCGGAAAAAAAGTTCAAGTGTCGAACGCTCGCGCAAAAATTGACTCAAGAAATTTAGAGACTAAGGCGGAGAAAAAACCTTAATGGCATCACCAGTTCGACTTAAAGCAATTAACTTAGCGAAGGCTTTCAAATCACGAAAAGTGGTCGATGGCGTGAGCTTTGAAATTGAAGCGGGGCAGATCGTGGGTCTTCTAGGTCCCAATGGTGCAGGCAAAACTACAAGCTTTTATATGGTTGTAGGATTGGTTGCGCCTGACTCGGGCGGAATCGAACTTGATGGTAAATC
>JANPKH010000418.1:0-38547 GCA_031425935.1 Gammaproteobacteria bacterium
GGGAAAGGCAACCAGCGCTTTTACACTTGGGTCCCAATATCTATTTTCTACTTCTTCTACTGCATCGCTGCCTTTGACATTAGGGTGGGCGCGCGCCCAACGATCAGCTTGTACCACTTCAATAGGGTAGGTGGCAGCGATTAAAACTTGTGAAAGTACTGTGTCAGGGTAAAGCGCAATAGGAGCCAGAATTTGATCAAGTTCCGCTTGGCTAAAATCTACCGAGGGCGACTGCTGCCTACCTATATCATCGTCTTCGGCACGCACCGGAGAGAAGATAAATATCGAAGATAGGATCGGCAAAAAGAGAACGGCAAAGATCCGCAAAAACCGATGGTTTGTTGATGCAATGCTAGTAGACGATGTCATGATGTTATCTCGCGTTGTAGTCCTGTTAAAGGGAGCTCAGGCTTACTCTGAGTTTCAGATCCTTTATAAGTTTCGGCCCCTTAACAGCGACTGAATGAAAGCCATAATGGGGTAAGGCAAGATATCGGGCAAGTACTTTGACTTGACTAAAAAGCCAGTGGCTTGATAATGGCGACCTTAGATAGCTTTTAGTTAACTTTTACCAGGTATGCCCCTTAAGTATACTGATGAGCACGTGTAATGATTGATGTAAGTTTTCAGCTTAAAGGCAGTGCGTTAACGGTAGTGGTATTAGCCTTGATCGACTACAACCCCAAAACACTAGTGGCAGAACTTAAAGAAAAAATCGACCAAGCGCCGCATTTTTTTGATAATTCACCGGTGTTAATTAGTTTGGACAAGTTGATCAATCCGGAGCAATGCACAGCTTTAATTAAAAATGTAGAGCAGCTAATTAAAATTTGTCGCGAGTTAAATTTGCAACCACTGGGGTTTACCGCTGTGCCGGAGGCTCTTCTGGCTAGTGTGCAGGCGACTGGATTGGCTGTATTACCAACACCGTCTGAGCGTGCGCTAAAAATACCAGTAAAAGAGACCGCTAAAGTCATGGAAGCGGTTATTGAAACTGTTATTGAAGAGCGTGTAGTTGTTGAAGAACGTTTAGTGCAACGCGTTAGTAAAGTTATTACGCGTCCCGTGCGGTCTGGCCAACAGATTTATGCTGAAGGAGCAGATTTAATTGTTCTTTCGCAAGTGAGCGAAGGTGCAGAAGTCTTAGCAGATGGCCATATTCACATTTATGGTTCGCTACGTGGTCGTGCGCTTGCAGGGGTGAAAGGTGATGTAGATGCTCGTATTTTTTGTCAACAATTTGAAGCTGAACTTGTTGCCATTGCTGGCAATTTTGTTTTGCAAGATGCGCTACCCAAAGAATTAAGTAAAAAACCTGTGCAAATATCTTTGCAGGGCGAAAAGGTGTTTGTAGAGGCATTAGTCAGCTCTTAACTTACGCAGCGCAACTTAATTAGCCGTTTGTATGTTAAGAGAAGTGCGCAACAAACTTAATATTATTTTAAATATATAAATTTTAAAGGAGCCTCTCTTGGCCAAGATTATCGTAGTAACATCAGGTAAGGGTGGTGTGGGCAAAACCACAACCAGCGCTGCAATTAGTACGGGCCTGGCTATGCGTGGGCATAAAACAGTTGTTATCGATTTCGATGTGGGTTTGCGTAATCTCGATTTAATTATGGGTTGCGAGCGCCGTGTGGTTTATGATTTTGTAAATGTCATTAAAGGTGAGGCCACACTCAATCAAGCGCTAATTAAAGATAAGCGGACTGAGGGTTTATTTGTGTTACCCGCATCGCAAACGCGTGATAAAGATGCGTTGGTTAGAGAAGGCGTCGAAAATATTTTAAACGAGCTCGCTAAAGATTTTGAATATATTGTGTGTGACTCACCCGCCGGTATTGAGCAAGGCGCGCTAATGGCGCTGTACTTTGCTGATATTGCTATTGTAGTGACTAACCCTGAAGTTTCTTCAGTGCGCGATTCAGATCGTATTCTTGGTATTTTGCAAAGTAAATCGCGCCGTGCTGAACAAAGCCTTGAGCCCATCAAAGAACATTTGTTACTAACACGTTATAACCCCACGCGGGTTGCGAATGGCGAGATGTTAAGTGTAAGTGATGTAGAAGATATTCTAGCAATTCCATTACTTGGCGTTATTCCAGAATCAGAAGCGGTACTAAAGGCATCCAACCAAGGCACTCCAGTTATTTTGGATTCGGAGTCGCAAGTGGGTCAGGCATACAATGATGCAGTTGATAGATTGCTTGGTAAAGATGTAGCCCACAGATTTCTTGAGCAAGAAAAGAAAAGTTTCTTCAAGCGTTTGCTAGGAGGTAAATAATCGTGAGCTTTTTCAGCTACTTTCAAAAAAAGAGCGCGCCTACATCGGCGTCGCGCGCCAAAGAGCGGTTGCAAATTATTGTTGCACACGAGCGTCACAGGCGTAAACAACCGGACTTTTTACCGAAAATGCAGCAAGAAATAATCGATGTTATTCGGAAGTATATAAATATTGATTCTGATCAGGTGGTAGTGAGTTTGGATGAGTCAGATAACTGTTCAGTGCTGGAATTAAATATTACTCTGCCAGAATAGTAAAAGATGAAAATTATTGGCGAGACAAGTGATGTGCTTATAGAAGCTTTATTAAGGCGGGAATTTTTTGAGTGAACTTTATGAGCAATAATATCCAACGTTGCAGATCACTCATTTTGTTTTTCGTAACTTTAGGGCTGCCATTAGTATTCACTTCTTGTGGTTATATCATTCAGCCCAAAATAAAAGAAAATATTGTTCACCTCGAAAAAGGTAGTTATAAAGCAGACCCACAGCATACTACGGTCTTGTTTAAAATAAATCATATGAGCATGTCCACTTTCGTGGGTCGTTTTAATAAAGTGGACGCCAGTTTAGAATTTGATCCAAAAAATATCGCGAATGCAAAGTTAACTGCAGTGATTGATGTGGCCAGTGTTGATGTCAATAACCAGGAGCTTGAAGAAAATTTACGTGATAGTAGCTGGTTTCATACTGCAAAATATCCGCAAGCCGTGTTTAAAACTACTAACGTGCAAATGATCGATGAAAAACGTGCAAAATTCTCAGGTACATTTACTTTGCATGGAGTAACTGAATCCATTGTTTTAGATGTAGTGTTTAATGGCGGCGGCGATAACATGCTCACGGGAGCTTACACGCTGGGGTTTTCTGCTACCACAAGTTTTAATCGCTCCGTTTTTGGTATTGATTATTTAACGCCTGCCATTGCCGATAAAGTTGACATTGAAGTTTTTGCAGAATTTCAAAAGCAGTAAACACGGACATTACGCATAGATTTCACCAAACAAATCTAATTGCGTAAGATATAAACGCACATCAAATTCGTATTGATAATAGTTAGGCTCCATATGTAAACAAAGTTGATAAAAAGCTTTGTTGTGTTCTTTTTCTTTAAAATGTGCCAGCTCATGCACCACAATCATTTTTAAAAATGCTTCGGGTGCAACGCGAAAAAGACTCGCGATTTTTATTTCATTCACAGCTCTGGTTTTATTGCCTTGCACTCTATTGATGTAGTGGTGTTGGCCGAGCGCATGTTGAATCACTTTTATTTTATTATCGTAAGCAACTTTGCACAGTGGTTGTGACTTGCTCATGTATTGATTTTTTAAACCGATGGTGTAGTGGTAAAGGCAGTTGTCGGTGCGGACCCTATGCGTTAAAGGATATTTCTTGAGTAGTATTTCACTCAAGCGCTGTTCAGCTAGTACCTGTTTGACTTGGTCAATGGCTTCGCTTGAATAACCGTTAAAGTATTTCAACATAATGGATTTCATTGTGTCGTTTAGTGGGCATTATTATAAGGACGTGTTCTATTATACCGTGAAAAAATAGTTGTCAGCCAATAGTAAAACTACTGTTCTTCGTTGCGCCAATCTTGCATCTTGGATGCTCCGATGGTGAGTGTATAGTTTCTAATTCTTTTCTCGCGGTGTGAAATTCGGTGACCCTCTGGTAGTAATGAAGGCAATAACTCAATGCATTATCCAGATAGTTTTGTTTCCATTCGCGGCAAAAAGCTTTGCTTAAATGAGCTTCTTGACCCTCGTCTGTATGATAAAACTTATTTACTTAGTCTGCGTGACCGCGTTCGCGCTGCGCAGCCATTTCAACATTTTGTCGAAGACAATTGGTTTAATCCGGCGCTGCTGGAATTGATCCTAGAGGAATTTGAACTAGACGAAACCACAGGGTGGCGTTCTGTGGTGGATAAAAATCAAAGCACTCGACGTTCGATTATCGGATCCAGTCTCGGCCCAGCAAGCCAACTTTATTTTGGTTAGGTGAATTCAGGTTGGTTCGTGCAGACACTATCACTTTTAACGGAAGTGGATGAATTGTTGGTGGATACTCACCTTTATGGTGGTGGGTTGCATGAAATTAAGCCGGGAGGGCGCTTTGGCATTCATCGCGACTTTGACCGACATATACGTTCAGGTCTACACAACGAGATGGTTATGATTACCTACCTTAATAAATCGTGGCAGCCGGAGTGGAATGGCGCGCTGGAATTGTGGGATCCAACTGCAACTCGCTGTGTAACTAGCGTTGAGCCAGAGTTTGGCAGAACTATTTTAATGCGACATGGGCCAGTAGCTTTCATGGTCATCCGCGCCCGCTAACGCCACCCGAAGGCGTAACGAGGCGCTCACTTGCGACCTATTATTATTCCAACCGCTTCGCCAAAATTGATCGTGAGGCTCGTCATAACTCATTATTTTTGTTTATGAGTAACTCTGATAGAGCAAGGCAGATAGGTAAAGCTGTTATGCCACCGGTGTTGTGGAATGTCATAAGTAAATTAGTAAGGCACATTAGATAAGTCCATATCAGACATTGTCTAGTGTACATATTAGACATTTAAAAAATTCATATTTGATAAAATCTGCATTCGATAAATGCCCGATGATAGGTCGTTTATAATTCAATTGTTCCAACTTCTTCCATAAATAAACTGAATGATGTCAATTTTCAGTGTCGCCCATTATTTCTAACGCTATATTTTTTGCTCCGTAAATAAATTTGTGGCGCTTAATTAAAAGTAAATATAGTAATTTCATAAAAAATGGGAGGTCCGTCACTCGAAACAATAGCGTATGTACGCTATCACACGAACTTAACTGCCGTTATTTTGTATAGTCTCCTCGCTTGCACAACGCTGTTTAATTTTTTTTGAACATCGTTTCTTCTGTTACATACATTTCTTCTGAATGTGCTGTGACGCTTAATGCAAACATTTAAAGTAATTCCTGTCGCTGTTTTCCGTATTTATCGTTATATCTGCGCTGATTGTTTGGCGTGATTAATGCAGATATAGAAGAGTTTATTTGCAAATGGTATGGAGAGTTTTTATGGGTAGCCAAGAGATACTGGAACCTGCAATAAGCCCGGTTGAGTTATCAACTAAGCCGCAAGTTATTCGCTTGCATCATTCTAATATCCTAGCGCTATTTCGCGCATTTGATAGCATTTTAATTATTTTTATACTTTGGTCTATCTTAAATTTAGCACAGATAGAATGGAACAATGCTTACACAATTTTAGAAATATGTGCTGTTATTATTTTTGGATTGTTTGCCGAAAGCAACGAAATTTATTATTTGTGGCGCGGCCACTCTATGCTTAATTTAGCGTCTCGTATTAGCATTTCATGGTTTGTTACAGCTTTCATTGTTGCAATACCAATACTTATTATCCGTCCGTTTGACGATGTAAGCATTCCCGCAATATTATTTTGGCTCGTTGTAACGCCTGTCGTAATGATTGGCTTACATTGGAGCCGACGTATATTTTTAGCAAAGTTACGCTCTAATCCTTCCGAACCGCGGCGCGTTGCAATCGTAGGGGCAAATGACTTAGGCGTACGAATGATTAATACCATGAATGATATGCCGTGGTTGGGTTATCGCATAATAGGTTTTTATGATGATCGTATTGCTGAAAACGATGAAGTGGGTCGTCGTTTAATAGGAAATAATATTAGCGTAAATGGCGGGTTGGACCAACTTTATGAAGATGCCCGTGATGATAAAATTGACATTGTTTTTGTCACCTTGCCAATGCGTGCTGAGTTGCGTATGTATACCATTATTGATCGTCTTGCAGATACAACAGTAACGCCTTATGTTATTCCAGATGTATTTAATTTTGATTTGCTCCATTCGCGTTTAACTTGCTTTCAAGGCATTCCCGCATTAAGTATTTATGATTCCCCTTTGGTGGATAATAGTTGGGCAAAGCGGCTAGAAGATTTAGTGCTTGGCGCTGGTATGCTTTTAATGTTGGCGATACCTATGTTAATTATTGCGGTGGGTGTGAAGTTAAGTTCACCAGGCACAATATTTTTTAAACAGACACGTTATGGTATGGGCGGTGAACGCATTAAAGTTTGGAAATTTCGCTCGATGACGGTTTGCGAAGATGGCGACAGTGTCACGCAAGCAAAACAAGGGGACATGCGTGTAACGCCTTTTGGAAATTTTTTAAGACGTACGTCGCTTGATGAATTACCTCAGTTATTTAATGTATTGTCGGGCAGTATGTCATTGGTTGGGCCACGTCCACATGCAGTTGCTCATAACGAATTTTATCGCGGACAAATTAAAGGCTACATGCTGCGGCACAAAGTGAAGCCCGGTATTACAGGGCTCGCGCAAATAAGTGGTTTCCGTGGCGAAACTGAGACATTAGATAAAATGTCTGGCCGTATTGCATATGATTTGGAATACATAAGAAATTGGTCGTTGTTATTGGATTTGAAAATTCTCTGGGGCACTTTGTTCAGAGGTTTTGTTGGGCAGCAAGCATACTGATTAAGAGAATTGTGAGTGATGCGTAATATTTTAGGTGGAAGTATTTGTGTGCTAGCTGTATGTATCGTTTCCGAAGAGTCAGCTGCAGGAGAAGAAAAATTAGTTAACGCAGGCGTATCAATTCAACAAATATATGATAGTAACTTTTCTCAAAATCAAATTGAGGACGAAGAGCAGATTACATTGAGTTCAGTGGGCGCCAGTGTTAATAAAAAATTCTCTCGTCAGCAGTTAGTTGCGCGTGGCCGCCTTAGTAATTACCAACATAATACTTACACTGATTTTGATGCGACTGTTCGCGACGCCCAATTTAACTGGAAAGGAAAATGGTTCAGTCAATTCAATACCGAGTTGGATGCGGTGCGTGATGAGCGCCTTGCCGAGCGAATAGAATCTTTCGAAAAAGATATTGTAAAGCGGGATGATGCAAAAGTTAAGCTCGGTTACGGTAATGATGGCAGGCTTTCATTTCATGTGGCGGCGCAACAGGTTAAGCAAGGCCATTCCAATTATTTACGCGAACCGATGGATTATAAAGAAGATATTGCTTTTGCTGATGCAGGTTATAAAACAGCAAGTGAGTCGACTGTAGTATTGCGATTTACATCTGGCGATAGAATATATATTAATGAAGATAGTGAAATATCGCGAAATACGGGAGCTACTGAAGATATAACTTATTTAGCAAGCGATTTAGATTTTAAGTATCGCCAGTATGAGTTAGAAAGTGTTTGGGCATTATCCCCAAAAACAGACTTATCTATTACCGTGGCGCACCTTGACCGCGAGGGGCTTATTAATGACGGCGCTAGCCAGTTAGCAACCCTCGGAGTTAAATGGGAAATAACACCCAAGTTTAATTTACAAGGCGGTTATTCTTATCGTCAGCCGGCTGTCGGTGAAACTGTTGATACACCTACTAACGTGCAAGCTTATTTTGTATCTGCATTATGGCAATTAAGCAGTAAAATTAGTCTCAACAGCATTGCAAATGTTCGCGAGCAGGAATATGAAGATGACAATGGAGAATTGACGCGGACAGAAACTCTTTATAATATTTCTCCCCTCGTAATCACATATGCCCCTACGTATGCGCTAAGCATTGTGTTGGAAACTGGTTGGCGCGAAAATAAATCACCTATCAGCTATCGTGAATATTCAGCCTTTCAAGCGGCATTAAGTCTAAAACTTATTTATTGATAGATTTTACTATTGTCATTTCTATCAACAAACTATATAAAGTTGTTGCGCGCGGTTGTGCTGTGACGAGTTTAGGAGAAAAATATGATTAAAAATTTATTTTCTTTCAACGAAAAAAAATCCATTGAAAATTTTAGTTTGCCATATCCCCATGTGGAATTGTTTCATTGGGCCCCAAGTGATGGCCGCGTAAACTTTGGTGATCGTCTTGCTGATATCGTTTGTCGCCAAATGCTTAGCTTGCGTGGCTTTAGTCTTGATGATGAAGTGAATAGACAGGAAAAATTGTTATCCATAGGTTCGGTTCTTCATTTTTCAAAAACGGGCGACCATGTATGGGGTTCAGGTTGGAATGGAAAGATTCCGGAAAAAGAATTTAAAGCTAAAGGGCTTAAGGTTCATGCGGTAAGGGGGCCTCTTACCTCAGAGTTTTTACGAAAGCGTGGTATAGATGTGCCAGAAGTTTACGGCGATCCTGCGTTACTTATTCCTCATATTTTTCAAAATAGATTCACGGTGAGCGCAGAAAAAGAGTATGTGTTTGTTCCAAACCTGAATGACTTAGCAATAGTTAATGGGCAAGCGAATTTGGTTTCACCACTGTGGGGCTGGAATATTGCCATTGCCAATATTTTAAAAGCCAAGCTTGTATTGGCGAGTTCGTTGCATGGGCTAATTATTGCAGAGGCATTTGGCATTCCCGCACGATATGTTCGGCTCTCGCAAACAGAAGAATTGTTTAAATATAAGGATTATTATTTAGGTAGCGGGCGCAAAGAATCTGAATTTATATTCGCTAATTCAATAGAGCAAGGTTTAGAAATGGGTGGCGCACAAGCTATCCGTTATGACCGTACCGGATTAATGAAAGCGTTTCCGTATGCGCTGTGGAAATAATGGTTTTTCATTATTGAAATGTAATTCGCTTGTAACCTAGTAAACATTTTTGTAGTCTATTTAAAATAGTTACTGGGTTCCCTTGTTGTGGCATAGCTATGAGCTGAGAGATTTTAGGTTCTAATTCAACATTACTGGAAAACTCCAAGCTCCCTGTTGCTACATGTTTATCCTGCGTGCAGAGCGAAGGTTGGCATTGAAGAATATTGAGTTTTTTCGCAATAGTAGAATCTTCAAAGTTAAACAGAATGACATCAGAAGGCTGATGATACTGCGCTGGTAAATCTATCAGTTGTTGAGCTGTTCTACGATTTATAATATAGCCTCCGGTGCACCAAGTCGTCGATTTTACACCGTATATTTTACGCTCGGCATGAATTAATAGCGGTCGCAAAGTTAGGCGAACTCTATTAGTTGATGTTTCCAAACGAATAATATCTACCTCGTCCGGAATCCAACTATCATCCGCCAATATTAATTTAAGGTCATCTGATATGTGAACATCGTCCTCAAACACGGCAGAAAATCGTTCGTTGCTTTGAGAGATTTTATTCCATGCAGTGTGATGACTTAAAAAGCAGCCTATTTGGCCACGCATCCAGGATTTGTTATTACGTGGACGATCTTTTAAAAATTCCTGAAAATCTTGTTCTGAAAATGTTCTTCCATCTATAGCTGCAATTCGTTCAAATTCGATTCCCAGTCGTTTGAAATTCGACGTAAAGAAATTTAGCCGATCATGATCTTTATTAAGATTGATAAGGTAGGATTTAATCACGGTGCACTTTCCAGCTTCATGTTAGGTTAATTTCACTAAACGCTGCATAGCTTTTATATAAGGTTTGAATTTAGCGGGTGCTATATCAATGCTTTCAGTAAAGAAATTTTTAGTTTCATTTCTAAAAATAGTTATCATTAGTAAGGTATAAATTAAAGCACCGATTATGCACAGCAATAAAATATGCACAGCTGCAGGCAAATGGCTTTCCAAAAATGGTTTACTTATCATTACGACGGAAAACATACAGCTGGAAGCAAAAATGGTAGGAGCTAAAGTTTTCAACATATCAATAATGCTTTTATTAAATACATACTTGAAAATAAATAGATATATACCAAGAATAAGATAACTTCTAATGGTGAAACCGTAAGCCGTGGCGACTAATCCGAGTGGAACTGTGAGCGCACCTGCAATGCAATTAATAATTAGCGCACTAACCGCCAGTAATAAAACATAACGCGAATGAGCACTCGCCATCAATGCAGCGTTAATATGTAAGTTAACAATTACCGGTGCTATGCCGATGGCGAGAATAGTCATAATGTTGCCGCTCTCAGCCCACTTCTCGCCAAAGGCAAGCGTAATAAATTCCGCGGCAACACCCGCTGCGCCAAAAAAAATCGGAAATATAAGGTATGAACTAATTCGTATCATCCGAACAGTTGCCAGCGCTTGCTGCGATAATCCGTTAATTCTTGCCAGGGCAGAGAGAGCTGTATGTTCAAAAGGTTTTAACGCAATATCTTGTAAAATATATAAAGCTCTTCCACCAACGCGATAGAAGCCAAGCGCAGCAGGGCCCATAATAATACCAACAAGCAATTCGAATATCTTTGAGCTTATGTTGCCAATTAATTGTGACAGCATTAATGGCGACGAAAAACTAATAAGCTGTTTTGCTTGTGGAAAAGAAAAAATAAACTGCGGCATCCATTTTGCCGTTGTTACAGTTAGGGCAGTTACTACAATTTGGTTCAACAGCTGTTGCCATACCAGTGCCCATACGCCAAAGTTATTCAATGCTAAATAAATTCCGACAGCGCCAGGTATCAAGCCAGCAAGTATGCTTCTCAAAGCGATCACCTTAAATGCAAACTCTCGCTTCAGTTTCCCTTCGTGAACCGCTTTTATTCCGTCCATAAAAAAAATAATGGATAATATTTTTACGATGGGTTCTGCTTGAGCTTGATAGTAATGGCCGATGAGTGGTGCTGCGATGAAAATAACGGCAAGTGTGACAATAATAGAAAAGAGAATATTTAGGTAAAAGCATGTTGATGCGTAGCCATCATCCCATTCTGCTTTTTGTATCACCGCCTGAGAAAACCCTCCGTTCACAATGATCTTGCCAATCTCAACCACAATCAATGCAAATGCTACAAGCCCAATGTCACTGGGTGTGAGAATTCGCGATAAAACAATAAAAATGATGAAGCTGATGACGCTGTTGCCACTGGCGGCAAGACTCATCCATGCAGTGCTACTGCCTAAACGTTTTTTTAAATTCATGATATGACTTGTTGTTTGGATGTAGGTGAACGCTGAAAAAGGTTTTGATAAAAATTAACGGTTAAAGTGGCAAGTTTATTCCAATCATAATTTTCTAACGGGCATATTGCAGGGCGTTCAAAAGTTTCAAGTTCGTGCAAGGCTTTACTTAATATTCCCGCTTGTAGATCTCCGTCGTAACTGCATATCCATTGCGAACCTAATTCTTGTTGAAGTGCTACGAACGCACCTATGTGCGGGGCGATAACAGGTTTGTTAAATGATAATGCTAATAATAAGGCCCCGGAGTTTAAGATGGATTTATAGGGCAATATCACAATATCTGCAGCGCTTAAATAAATGTGTAGTTGGTCGTCAGGAATAAAGTGTAGAAATAAATGGATATTCTCTTGGGCGCCTTTTTGCTGTTGCAATTGCTCTGCAAGTTGCGGTGAGTCCGGCTTACCTGCAATCACTAATTCATAGTGGGCGAGGTTGGCTTGCGAAAAGGTTTGAATAAGCGAATCTATATTTTTATAGGGTTTTATCATGCCACAAAAAAGCAGAACTTTTTTATCTGGTGGTAAGCCGAGTTTATTTTTTGCCAGCGCTTTATCAATAGCAGCAGGGTAAGAGCTGCGGTAATGACCGTGCGGAATAATGTTGTACTGCGCTGTTGCTGATGGCTTATAGATATTAAAAAATGTCGTCTTGCTTTCTTCGCTCATAAAAATAAAACCGTTACAGCGATTTATAAACCAATCCATAAAAAATCGGGAAAGTTTTGGGTGATAAGAATCATGTGGCGTGACGTTATGAACCGTCCACACAATATTTGTGCCTTTTAATTTTGTTATCAAGATGATGAGGGAAAACAACAGCGTCCTTTGTACTGCTTTTAATAAGTTACGTTGATTAATGTAACCGTCTGGCCAATGAAAGTGAAGGACATCAAATTTTTCCAGAACCGCTTTTTTGTGCGAATACTCACTGACAGTTTTTTTTCTTATGGAGTTTTCAGTTTTATCATTGAGTACGTTGCTATTAGCCATTTTGCCATTAGCAGAGTCGTTAGCGGCAGCTTCAGTAACAGCTTCAATACTGCGGTACAGCAAAGCATTGTATGGGTTAACTTTTTCATTGGTAAATGCAGGTGAAGCTAATATACGCATTGAGCTTTCCTTAATGAGCTTTGATGGATTTTTTTCGCGATTTTTCTGTGCGTATACACAAGGCGAGAAATACTAAGATATCAATGGTGTACCTACGCATTAAACGCGTGGGTTCTAAACATAAACGATATAGCCATTCCAAACGCAGTTTTTGAACAAGGTGAGGGGCTCGGGGTTTATCGCCTGCTAAAAAATCCAGTAGTGCGCCTACACCAATTAATACTGAGGCTTTCAATTCATGGCGGTTTTCCAATATCCATTTTTCTTGCGCGGGATTACCCATAGCAACCAAAATGACACTGGCTCCTGCTGCATTCATCTGTTCCACTAATTTTTTAGTATCTTTCGCTTGTTCGTAGCCATCGCATGCACCAACAACATCTACTTTATATTTTGTCGTCAAGGTTGTTGCTGCGCGTATGGCAATATTCGGCTTGCCACCGAATAGGAATACGCGTGCTTTTTTACCAACTCGCTCTAAATATTGTGGAATAAAATCAGTGCCATTGAGATTTTCTGGAAACTTTTGGCGATGGATAAGCCAGGTAGCAATATCAACTCCAATGCCGTCATTGACAATGAGCGTGTTGTCCGTAAGCATTTGTGTTTGTAAATGTTGGCATTTAACAATGAAATTGGTATTGGCAAAAAACAATGTATGTTGTTCGCCAGTATCCAAAGCTAATGCAAGTTGTTGCGTTAATGCTTCGCTCGTAGTGCTTAATACAGAAAAGCCGCCAAGCGAGATTTTTTTTTGAAAGTTTGGCGCAGTGTTTGGTTGTGATTCGCTGTAAAGATTCTTGGCTATATTCATACCGCCATCTCCGTGTCGCCAAATAATTGTGGCGCTAGCATCCGATCAGTGACCTGACTCCAACTGAAAACTGGACGCGGCGCTGAATGCTCGCGTGGATTTAATGCGCGATTAATGGCTTCGCTAATGCTATCGGCGTTGCCAATTTCGTAACCGTACCGGTTGGGGTAATCTGCCGCGATGAACTGAGGGCAAATAGCAGGAATACGAAAAAAATCATACTGCAATAATTTCAGTGATGTATCGCGTAAATAGGCAGGCATGTTGTTGCTGCTATAAGGTGCAATACCCAGTTGCGCATGTTTTATATAGGGTAATGTTTTTGTAAAAGGCATTTCATCATATACGTGCACATTAGTTCCGTACTCAGGGTGTACTGGTTGCCCGGCACCGATAATGTGAAATTGAATATTGGGAAAACGTTTTGCAGCTATAACAAAAAAACTTGGATCAAATAACATAGAGCCTATTGATACGGCATGCATGCCGGGGCCATAAGGAGAGGGGTCGGCTTTTTCAGCAATCGAGTAATCAATGCCTTGCGGTATAAACGCTAAATTGTGGCGGCTGGGAATAGTTTCTGCGAGTGCTTTCGATGGTAATACGATGGTGTGTATATCACCCGCAATGCGCATGAAAGTATCGCTAACGTAAGCGGCAACATTAATCGTTTCAAGCGCGTCTGAAGCGCGATAAACAATAGTGGCATTAGGATTCAATCGTTTAATAAGATCAAAAAATACTGGAGCCACACCGCTTTCTAAAATAATGATAGATGCTTCTTGTATCCATTGGCGCAGCACTGAGTTATGGCCACTGCTATACCATTGGTACATCCACTTTTCTACTTCGCGCAACCAGTTGCGGCGAGTATTAAAAGGATGAATTAATGTTTTCCAGAGATAGCATTCCACGCCGTTATGTAATGCAATGCGATTGGCCTCGGCATCCAATGTTAAACGTGGATCGGCCGTGTAACGCGATAGGAAGCTGTAGCGCAATGAGAAGAAGCGCGTATGCCCGCGTTTGGCTAATTCGTCAGTAATAAAGTGAACGCCCGCTTTACGAGGTGAGCGGTAATCATGTGCCGACAGCACTAAAAAAGTGTCTTCGCTTTTTGTTGCTGCTACTGTGCGGTTAGGTGTGTGGTTAGGTATTGATTCATTGAGCATAGCCTTCTCCATTGGTCGATTTTTCCGGCATATAGGCTGTTGGTTTGGCCATCGGGTAAGGTTTAGGTGGCATTGGTGGATTTTTGTCGAGAGCTGTCTGACCAAAGTATTTTTTTAATAATCGCCATTGTGGTGATGGTGAAGCAGCATTGGTATTTATGGCCAAGGGGTAATCACCCCACCAGCTGCCCGCCGCCCAATAGCTCCATCCTTTCCATTCCGCCCTATTCATCAATGAGAGAAACCGCTCTAAAACCAGCAAGCAATCTGCCGATGTCGGTACTCCGAATTCACCTAAAAACAGCCGTTGTTGATGCTGGTTTGCCCAAGCGCTAAGTTTGTCGAATTTTGTATTAAATATGTCGGGCGGGCGGCATTCGGTACCAGTACCCGAAAAATTGTTATCGGCATATTGGTGAACCTCTAAAACTGTGCGTTTTAATGGATCGGTAAGGTTAGCGAATACGGCTGCGTTGGACGTGCCGTCACGCTCAGAAAACCAATCGTGTAAACCACTCCAATTGCCGCCGCCCACAAAGATCAGGTTTTTCGCTGAGGCTTTGCGCAGTGCTGCAAGAGTACGCTTAGAAAGCACACCCCATTGCGCAATGCTCATGTAACTAGGTTCATTCATGAGGCCAAAGGCCACGATGTTGGGGTCAGGAAATGCGACAGCGAGGCGTAGCCATAGATCTACAAAAGCGGTTTGCAGCCCGGTATTGTCCTGGAGCGTTGCGCTGTAATACTTGGCGTAATTGTGCACATCAAGAATCACGCACAAACCTTTGTCGCTAGCGGATTTAACAGTTTGCTGTAGCCGCTTTAACTCTTCTGTCGCAAGTGGGCGTCGTGGTTGCGGTTGAATACGTTCCCAGCGAAAGGGTAGGCGAATAACATTGGCGCCTTGGTCAGCAATATAGGTGAGCTCGCTGTCTTTTGGGTATGTGTAATCTTTAGACGGAATTCCAGGCAGCTGGCCCGAGTTAAATTCTGCGCCGGCCAGATTAACGCCTGTTAAACGATCATCGTTCAGACAGGATCCACTGACCGCCAGAGGCGCTGTAAGTAAACAGCTCAGTATGGCTTTTGCCCAATGGTTTGCTAAGTATTTTGCCCAATGGTTTGATAGGTGTTTTGTCAATCGTGTTGGCAACTGGTAGCGAGAGTGTTTCATTGTTGTGCTCCCCATCTTTCATACAGCGCGAGATAGTTGTCTGCGACCTGTGGCCAGGCGTACTGAGCGGCAAAACTTATTGCCGAAGCTCGCCGTTGTTGATAAGCCGAGTTTCCCTGTTGATGCAGTTCTATTAATTGTTCAGCAGCCGCTTGCGTGTTGAGAGGGTTGCTTATGGTGAAACCTAACCGTGAATTATCGATTAAGCGTTGGAATGGCGGAATATTACTAAGAATGGGCGTTAGCCCTGCGCTCATGGCTTCAATCGGTGCGATGCCAAAACCTTCATGATGTGAAAGACAAAGATAATAACTGGCTTGCTGGATAAGCTTGCAAATATCAGCATCTGTAGGGTTGGCGACCAGTTGTATCTGGCTTTGTAAACCCATTTTATCTACCAGTGTTTGCAGCTCGACCAAGCTATGGTCATATTCGCGCCCGGCAATAATGAATCGCCAATTATTACTTTTTGCATGTAATTGAGAAAATAAATTGAGCGATTCTAGCAAGCCCTTATTCGAGGACCAGCGACCAAAATAAATCAGTGTAGGTTGTAGTTCGCTCGCGGCTTGATTAGCAAACTTCTCTACATTTACGCCGTTTTCAATAACCTCTAACTTGGGCTTACTCATAATCTGGTTGAATAACTGGCCGTCATTAGCGCTAGTAGCAACCACACTGTTATAGGCAGATGAAGACAAGCGTGTGACCGTTTTAAAGTATGTTTGTTTAGCGCGAGACGCAAATTGGGTATGAAAAAAGCCGCCGTGCGTTGAGAGAATTAAAGGGCAACCATGAATCCACTTGGTTGCCGCTAAAAAATCATAGAAAAAATCGACGCCATGGACATGTATTACGTCCGTATCTCCTAATTGCTGCAAAATACTCGGGCATAAGGGATAACGGCTGGAGCCGTAATAGGGCAGCCGGATAACTTCAATACCATCAATTATTTCGCGTGCGGGAAGCTGCTCTTTGGCATTACGAAACAGCCGATTGAGCGTAATGATGCGAATATTTCCATAACCTTTGCGCAACTGATGCATGGCAATATTGCGCACCACTTCTTCCATTCCACCAATGGAAGGAAGGTATTGACGCACTACATGAGTAACCTTAATAGACATTTTTTCGCTCTAGCTGAAGATGTCCATCCTGACGATGGATTGAGTGATCATGGGCTCTTAAACCACGGGTTGGTTTATCTATTGGTGCAGGCGTTTTTAAGCTGGATCCCACTAAAAACCAAAGCACGCCTGAACTCTTAAGTGCAAACAACGAGAAGCCACTGATGCAAAGAATTAAGGCTATATAGATTGCGGCAAAGGCGCGAAAACGTTGGCCTTGTGCATCGGGCATGGGCAAAAACCAAAAGCTAAACCAGAGCATTAAGCTGAGTGGTAAACCGAAAGCGGAGATGACGTAGGCATAACCTTGGTCGGCATAGTTACCATCGGGGGCAAAACCAAGCAGGCTGGGGATGTCAAACTCTAACAACGTCTTGCCCGAGAAGGCCAAGCGATCATGAAAGTCGTCTGCGCCTCTGCCAGTGGCGTCATATCCCAGGATTAATATCAAAGCAATTCCTGCGAAAGGGGCAAGCAGAGCAAGGTTCAGTACCTTGTCTTGTAAAAACAGGCGCATACCAATCATGAAGCTGACTGCCAAGAGTGCAAAACGGGAATCAGATAGTACGATCAGCACAACGGCAGCACCCACAAAAAATAATGTGCGGCGCAGCTCGGTTTTATCCCGGCTCAATCCCCAGGCCGCGCACATAGTCGCAAAGTTACCGAGCGATATGGGCTCTAAAAACACCGATGAAACGCGATGGGCCCCTAACAATGAAGGCAGCAGAGTGCGGCCAATACCTTCAGGGCGAATTCCATTGAGTTGCAAGCGACTTTCACGAACGTAATCCGTAATAGGTTGCAGGTTGCCGGTACCGACGTAGTAACTAAAAATATCAAAGACATTGGTATATTGGTCGAGAAAAAATAGCTCCATCAGCCCAAAACTTAGCACAATCGCGATGGCATAAGTGAGCGCACGGTCAGCGAGCTCTGGCCGACCTATATTACAGCCTAGCCAAAAAAAAATGAGTGGAATCAACAGGTCACGAAAGGCTTTAACATTGAGTTCACCGCTGAGCAAGCTTAACAAACTCAGGATTGCTCCCGCGAATGTGGCGAGGATGATGACTCCCGGCAGCAAGCGGCGAGCGAGAAACGGGAGGCACGCAAACAAGATGATCGCCTCGGCCAAGCCCACCAAGGCGCGCGATGCAATAGGCAGCTGAGTATTGAGCATGCAAAGCATTGCTTGGTAAGTAACCGTAGCGACAAGAATAGCGATTATCCAACGTTCATCATTCGTAGCGTAGGCGTGACTTGATGCGGCAGGTAATGCTAATTGCTGCGGCGAAACGTTTGTCGCCACAGAATTGCCATGATGCGCGCTGGTTCTGTGCGAGTAAATCATATCTGGCGCAACACAGCACCCAGCATACGAACTCCAAATCCTCTCAAGTTGTCGCAAATACTTTCAATGTCTTTTAAGTGTGATACATCTTTCTGAACGACCACTAAGGCTGCACCCGCATGTGCAGCAACTAACTGCGCATCGAGTGAGCGATTGAGTGGTGCCGTATTCAGAATTATCACGTCAAAATTTTCAGTTAACTCTTTCATGCGCTTGGAATAACTTGGGCTGGCAATAAGCTCTTGTGGGTTTGGGGCTTCTGTTCCTGCCGGCAATAACCATAACGAGCCTAATTCCGGAATGGGTCTGGGTTCCACTAACACGCGGCCAGAAATGTGGTCTGCAAGGCCAGGAAGGCGTTCGCTAAGACCAAATAATGTGTGCAGTTGTGGTGAACGTAAGTTGCTGTCCACGAGTAAAGTACGTACGCCTAATTGGGCAAAAATAATGGCTAAATTTGTGCTGACAATGGCTAGATCGCGCGCATCATCCGCGCACACCAATGCCAAACTTAGGTGAGCACCTTGATTAAAATAGCGCAGCTGTAATTCACTTCGTAAGCTGCGCATAGCTTCTGTCTGTAAACTATCGGGGCGAAACGCGGTAAATAAACTCCGATCTAGCTTACTGTCTGAATCAGGAATCCCCGGGTAAGTAAATTGCTGTGCAAGTACAGCCTTGATATCTGCATCGTTGGCTAAGCCAAGTTCTACCGCGGCATCGCCAAAACGCAAGCCACGCAGCGCTTGCGTGTCCATAATTAATTTGAAATCTGCGCTATTGATTTTTCCGCTTTCGAGGAGCAATCGACCCATTCTAGTGTCACGCTTTTGGTTAACATTTACATCTTGGAGCACTGTATTCACCATTTTGTTCATGCCATCACCTCTTTACGTGAGCCGCTACTGTCAGCTGGTATATATGCGAGTACTGCTAAATCCAGCAGCTTGTCCAAATCACTAACATTACGAACGCGTCGATCAAACCATTCCCAACAGAGAGCTGTTCCGATTCCAAATAACAAGCCAGTAATGCCTGCTAAAAATAATGCAATAAGTGGTTTTGGTGAGGTTGGTCTTGTTGGAACCGATGCCGCATTTAAAAGTGCTATGTCAGTTTGTGCAATTTGGCTTTCAAGCTTGGTTGCGGCTGAGCGAGCAAGCGCAGCGTCATAAGCTGACTGTGCATTGTCGACTTCCTGCTGGAGCAAAGTTAACTCGTTGCGATGACGGCCAAGTTGCATGACACGTTCTTTTTGTGCGGCCACTTCCAAGGTTAGCTGCGCTTCACGCGATTGTGAGAGCTCAACTGATGAACGCAAACTACCGTTAATAAAGCGTAATGCCTGGTTTAGTTGATATCTAAGCGAATCTACTTCACCTTGAGCTTGGCGATATTGTGGGTGGTTTTCGCCGACGTTTGTTGCTAAATCACCAAGCTTGGCTTGCGCTTCTGCAAGTTCGCCAGTAAGCCTCTGTACTTGGGGGTTATCTAATGCTTGTGAAGGTAGCGCGCCGCGATTTCGTCCGGTAATTTGCTCATTACGGCTGGTATCTTTAAGGCGTTCATTTTGAGCAGCTATCAGCATGGAAGATAATTCAGCTAACTTCGCTGACTCAAGATCGAAGCGATCGGAGGACGCTAAAATATTATGTTTTTCTTGATAAGTAGATAAAACATTTTGTCTTTTAATAAGGTTTTCGCGCAGTGAACCCAATTGCTCGTCATACCATTGCGTGATTTGTTTAGCAGGTTCAATACGCAGTTCGAGGTTGGTTTTGATATAAGCCTTTGAAAAAGCATCCGCTAACTGTGCTACTAATTCGGGGTTACGCCCTGAAAAACTTATGCCCAATACACTGCTATCACGTTTGGGGGTAACGTCTAGTCCGCCACGCAAGTACGCGGCTATAGTGCGACGGTTCTTTTGCTCGTTGTCGCTCAACTTTAATTCTTTGGCTAAGCCCGCGTGTTGCATTAGATTTTGCTGATCAATAACTTTGTTAGCGACGTTTCTGCTGCGGATAATATCGGCTTGAGTGCCAATATAAACAGCGGATAGTCGGCCCGCTACAACTTGGCCGCTAATCGGATCTTGGCCTTTGCCATCCACAATCAACTCAGTAGTTGCGGTGTAGATTTTTGGCATTGAAAAAGTCATTGCGCCAGCGATGACTAGCCCAAGCAATGTCATGCCAATGATGGTGAGTTTACGCGCAAGCAAAATGTGGATTAACGTGTTTAGATTCATAATTTTCACTCTTAACTTGTAACTTTTAATTGTTAACTCTGTTCACCCTTAGAAAAGGCTTTCCTGAACAACCAAAACATCGCCGTCTAAAACTGCATCGTCGGGTTTGGCTTTTAATTCTTTTACTGATCCATCGGCTTGCTTGCGGAACAACTTCACTGAGCGTTCGCTGGCGCGGGCATTCAGACCACCGCCTACTCCTAATGCTTGCATTACATTAAGTGGCCGGTCTAGCGCATACATGCCTGGCGCGCGAACTTCACCGTTAACATAAAATCGCGCGGCCAAGGGAACGTAGAGAGTATCGCCATCTTTCAGCCACACCACAGGGCTATTGTCGGCCTCACGGTTGAGTAATTTTTGCAAATCATATTCGCGGCGCTCCTGGCGCCCGTTGGCATCGTTACGAATAAGAATTAAGCGTTCGCTGCCTGCATCCGCCACGCCTCCTGCCCAAGCTACCGCTTGCGTGAGAGACGTGGCGCCTTCCAAAATTAATTTACCCGGACGATTAACTTTGCCCAAGATAGCAACTACTTGGCTGCGGTATTTGGTTACCAGCATATTCACTTGCGCGCTTTTCAAAAAGTTACCGCGTTGATAACGATCTGTGATTAATTTGGCTGCGTCTGCAGTAGAAAGCCCAGCAATCTTTATGCTGCCCAATAGTGGAATCTCCATGGCACCATCAGAGTTAATTTGACCCTCGGTAGAAAGTTCAGGCTGACCATAAATTGTCATCCGTATTTCATCCCCCGCACCTAACGCATAATTAGATGGAACGTTATTCGTTTGGGCGTTGGTTAAATTTGTTAATAAAAGCAGCAAAAAAGTGCTGCTCCAGATCACTACTCGAAACGTATTCATAAACCGTATCCTTAAAAAGTTAAGGCCCTTAAAGTGAAATATTTGATCTGCACTTATCAATTCAGTGCAAAATAAAAGCCGAAAAAGTCATATCAGTTAAAATTAAATAAAATTGAATAAATAATGCAAAATTCACATAAAGTATTACCTTCCTCAGACGCCTAAGTAGCGCAAGTTATAAGCTTGAAGTGGCTCTGAGTGATTTTCTTGCTTGACAGCGGAGATTCTTACTAAAAAATTATCTCTCAAAACACACCAAATCCAGAGTTTATCTTTTAGTTTTGCACGCTTTTGGTGCCAGTTTCATTTGCGCTCGTAATTGCGTGAATACTATGTAAGTGGGCAATTTTCGTCTGTGTGCCAACGAACATACGTATATTTTTGGAGGCCAGGTTGATTTACTATGAGCCAAATTGATTTTTACCATGAGAGTTTTGCGTGGCAGCTATTTGGCGTCTTGATGTACAATGCAATCCTCAATTTTTCTCTTCTTTTCCATTAACTCCGCAACCCCTTATCTAATCGATGGGATCACTGCCGGCCTACTTAGGACTCTTCTATGTTTGATAAAAACCAAACTATTGCTTCTTTCGACCCTGAAATTTGGGCCTCTATTCAAAACGAAGGCCAGCGCCAAGAAGATCACATTGAATTGATTGCCTCTGAAAACTATACCAGCCCAATGGTAATGGCAGCGCAAGGCACCAAGCTTACTAACAAATATGCCGAAGGTTATCCCGGTAAGCGTTACTACGGTGGCTGTGAATATGTTGATCAGTCTGAAGCCTTAGCGATTTCGCGTGCGAAAGAATTGTTTGGTGCCGATTTCGCCAATGTGCAGCCGCACTCTGGTTCACAGGCGAACAGTGCAGTTTATGCAGCGCTTTGTAGCCCGGGTGATACTGTTCTGGGTATGAGTTTGGCGCATGGTGGTCACCTAACGCATGGTGCCAAAGTGAGCTTCTCGGGCAAAATGTATAACGCTATTCAGTATGGATTGAATCCTGAGACGGGCTTGGTTGATTACGACGAAGTTGCGCGTTTGGCTATCGAACATAAGCCTAAAATGATCGTCGCCGGTTTTTCTGCTTACTCACAAATTATGGATTGGCAGCGCTTTCGCGATATCGCCGATAAAGTAGGAGCGTATTTATTTGTAGATATGGCTCACGTTGCAGGTTTGGTTGCCGCCGGTGTTTACCCAAGCCCCGTGCAAATTGCCGATGTAACTACTTCTACCACGCATAAAACGTTACGTGGCCCACGGGGCGGCATCATTCTCGCCAAAGCTAATGAAGAGATAGAGAAGAAGTTAAATTCGGCAGTATTTCCAGGCGGTCAAGGTGGTCCATTGATGCATGTAATCGCGGCGAAAGCGATTAGTTTTAAGGAGGCCATGTCCCCTGAATATAAAGCTTATCAAAAACAAGTTGTTGTTAATGCCAAAGCAATGGCAGCGACTTTTAAAGAACGCGGCATCAAAATTGTATCGGGCGGTACGGAAAATCATTTGATGCTAGTTGATCTGATTGGTAAACCATACAGCGGCAAAGATGCTGACGAAGCATTAGGCAATGCCAATATCACTGTTAATAAAAACTCAGTTCCTAACGACCCACGTTCACCCTTTGTGACATCGGGTTTACGTGTTGGTACCCCAGCAGTAACTACTCGTGGTTTCAAAGAAGCGGAATGTATTCAGTTAACCAACTGGATGTGTGACATCCTTGATGCACTTGAGGCAGGTAATGCTGATGACATAATCAAAAGCGTAAAAATTAAGGCCTTAAATTTATGCAAGAAATTCCCTGTGTATGCTGAGTAAGGCATATATAAACGCATAAAGTGTACTTAGAGTAATAAAAAAGGCAGCCCACATGGCTGCCTTTTTTATTTGTCGCCTGAAAAAATAAAAGCAATAAGTTGTTATAAAAAAACACTTACTCCTTCAAAAGGAATATTTGATGATTAACCTGAAAGGAATAAAAAATTTCAATTACCTTCCATATTCTTTTTTCATAGAACTAATAAAGATAAAAAAAATTCAATTAGATTTTGTGGTGTGGCGCAATAACTTACATTAGATTTATCGTGTGAGCTGATCTATCGTTGTATTTAGAGCATGGTGCTGGGGCTGTTACTGAGAGCTGTTATGTAAACACGCGAGCCAAACGTTATGAAGATTTTTCACTTGTCTGCTAAACAAAAAATTTATGGGCTCGCGGTAATATCATTTGCCCTAATGACGAATTTTTTTTGGATGCAGAGTGATACTCAGGCCGACGTAAATGCCGTGGTGGAGCTTACTGATGCTCAAGCAAAAAAACCGACTTTACTAAGCGAGAAAGAAAATATATCAATTGCTTCTACCGAAGTAGCACCAAATACAGAACCCAACTTGTGCGATAGCAATTCGCATCACATAAATTGTGATCAGCAAAAAAAATCTGCACTGCTAGCTGTGGATGATAAGGCAAACAAAAATGAAGCATGGAAAGTAGATGATGTTAAATCACCTGTACCTAGCATTCCGTTAAATGACAAAGTAGTTGATTATGAAATTGTAGAAATTGATCAATACCCTGAACATTTTCCTCAGGTAGGTGAACACATTACGTTGCCCATGTTGAATGGAGAAAAAGTTGTAGTGGAGGTGAAGTCATTATCCACAAGTCCTAATGGTGATCAAACCTGGAGCGGACATTTGCAGGGGCAAGGCACGGATTATCCAGTGATTATGACCTACGGCGAACATGCTGTTTTTGCGACGATTACTACACCGGAAGGCAGTTACAGTATGGAGTCAGTTGATGGTCTTGGTTGGCTCTACAAAAATCCATCTGAATTTGAATTGTCGGATGCTAGCGCAAATGATTTTCTTGAAGTAAATGAAATTTTATAAAAAACAATTGAAAATTACTCAACCCTAACAAGAGTCAAAATTATGAACAAGTAACAGCTAAGTGAGTGGACTTTAATGGATGCGCGCATTATTGCTAATCATGGAAGGTTTTAAGTAAAGCCATATAACTCTGGGATCACACATCATGAAAATGACAATTAAAAAATTCTGTTACACCGTCCTTGCTTTAGTTGCCCTACCTCTATCGTCAAACACACTTGCGGTTAACACTGTCATCGATGTTTTAGTGGTTTACACTCAAGGCACTGTAAATCTTTATGGTGTAGATCCGACGACTCGTTTTAATCAACTTGTTCAAGTGACTAACCAAATTTATAAAGATAGTAATGTTGATTTAGAAGTAAGACTGGTTGGATCAAAGCTAGTTGATTACACCGATAATAATGATGCAGGTATTGCCTTAAATGATATTACTTTTGCAAAGGTTCCTGCCTTCACTGGTATTGCTGCTTATAGAGATGAAGTTAAAGCCGATATGGTAATTTTCTACCGCCCTTACATGTCCAGCCAAGGCAGCTGTGGTATTGCATGGATTGGCGGTAGTGCTAATGGGAATTTTTCGAATCCTGAATGGAAAAAATATATGTATGCGCATGTTGCGATAAATTCTTGCGGTGATTACGTTACTGCGCATGAACTTGGTCACAACATGGGCTTAAAGCATTCGCGCAAACAGGATGGTGCCGGCGGTACTTTTCCCTATGCATTAGGTTATGGAGTAGATAATTTATTTACGACTATCATGGCTTATCAAACATCTTTTAATGTGGATTATTGGAGTGGAAAATTATACAAATTTTCTAACCCGGATTTAGTTTGCAAAGGTGTTCCTTGTGGTATTGCTCGTACTGACGCAGCAAATGGTGCGGACGCACGCCACGCGTTAAATATTACAGGCCCACAAATTGCTAAGTTCAATGTGGGAGCTTCGTCAAATAGTGTAGGCACATCTGCTAGCCCTAAATCAAGTATTCCGGCTAGCTCTAAACGTGCTTCTTCCAAAGCTGCATCTTCAATTGCAAAAGTAATGACAGCGAAATCAAAGGCCGCATCTTCTAAGCGCGCTTCTTCCAAGGCAAGATCTTCAGCTGCAAAGGTTGTGGTAGCAAGTAAAAGCGCATCGAGTGCAGCCTACTATTGGCGGCGGTGGCGGTGATGAGGAGGTGATGAGGAGAGATATTGGTGGATCGTATATGGCTACTTTAATTTAGTGGTCTGCAGTAGCGCGAAAAGTGTGTGTGGTACCTTTGCCCAGCTAACGCTGGGCTTTTTATTTTCCGCTAACATGTTTTGTGATAGCATGCGCGCCTGTATTAATGCTCAGGTTTGCTCATCATGCATTGTCCTTTTTGTAGTGCCGAAGATACCAAGGTAATTGATTCGCGTCTTGTTGCTGAAGGCGATCAGGTGCGTCGGCGTCGTGAATGTTTGTCGTGTCATGAACGGTTTACGACGTTTGAAATTGCTGAATTGGTTATGCCGCGTATTATTAAATCCAACGGTACTCGAGAACCATTTGACGAAAATAAATTACGTGCTGGTTTACTGCGTGCGTTGGAAAAGCGCCCGGTGAGTATTGAGGCAATTGAATCCGCTATCAACCACATAAAACATTATTTGCAAGCCACCGGAGAGCGCGAAGTGAAATCATTCACCGTTGGCGAAAAAGTAATGGAGCAATTACAAAAGCTCGATGAGGTTGCCTATATCCGCTTTGCTTCTGTTTATCGTCGCTTTAAAGATCTTAACGAATTCCGGCAGGAAATCGACCGCCTCGAACAACAGCCAGACGCCTAATAAATTACGATTACCCATTGGATTTCATCTAACACCATTTTTGATTTCATCTAACAATAGATAGCTTATGTATGTTACCTCTGCGCCTTTGACTACCATCGACCTTGAATTTATGGCACAAGCTTTACGTCTTGCCGAACGTGGTATTTACACCACTATGCCTAATCCACGTGTGGGTTGTGTGCTAGTAAAAAACGGAAAAGTCATTGGTGAGAGTTGGCATATGCGTGCCGGTGAAGGTCATGCGGAAGTTAATGCTTTAGGTACGGTTGTGAACGCGGATGAAGCGCGCGGCGCAACTGCTTATGTCACACTTGAACCTTGTAGTCACGTTGGAAAAACCGGAGCCTGCAGTGAAGCGCTAATTGCAGCGGGTGTGGCGCGTGTAGTATTTGCCATGGAAGATCCTAATCCTTTAGTGTCTGGTCGCGGTTTGGATAAGTTGCGGGAAGCGGGCATTCAAGTCGATGGTCCTGTTCTGGAAGATGATGCGCGCGCTCTCAATCGCGGTTTTATAAAACGTATGGAGCGCAAACTACCTTTGGTACGCTGTAAACTTGCCATGAGTGTGGATGGTCGCACTGCTATGGAAAGTGGCGAAAGCAAATGGGTTACCGGCCGTCTTGCGCGTCAGGATGTACAGCGTTTACGGGCTCGCAGTTGTGCCATTATTACCGGGATAAATACAGTATTGTTCGACAACGCATCGCTTACTGTGAGAGCTCATGAGTTAGGCATCGAGAACGCTGAAGCTGCTGCGCAACACCAATCCTTGCGGGTAGTATTGGATTCGGCACTGCGTATGCAGCGCAACGCGGATATTCTTAACCAAACTACCCCTATCTTGTTGGTTCACAACGGTAGCCCTGAAAATTCCGCTAAGCTGCATGGCTGGCCTTCACATGTTGAATTGTTAGCAATGCCTGGCAGTGATGGTCGTATTAATTTGAATACTTTGATGCTTGAGTTGGCTAAGCGCCAGTGCAATGAAGTCTTGGTAGAATCTGGCGCAACCTTGGCTGCCAGCTTTTTACGCCGTGGTTTACTTGATGAAGTCATCATCTATATGGCGCCCAAATTTCTTGGCAGTAACGCTCGGCCTTTGTTTGATTTGCCGTTAAGCACTATGGCATCAGCTTTACCATTAAAAATTCGCGATATTCGTGCGGTAGGCGCGGATTGGCGTATTACCGTAACACCTGATATGGAACACTAATCCAACATTATTTGAAGATTAAATAGGTCTAGCTTTGAACAACAATCATCACAACGACAATCAGCAAAATAATGAGCAAGAGCCGGAGTTTCAGCCTGAGCCACCAATAATGCCTGTGCAAGACAACACTGCGAATCGTATGCAGCGTTTTTTAGCGGCAATGATCGATGGGTTTTTAGGAATGGCTGTATCTTTACCGCTGTTTAGTCACTATGGCATATGGGAATTAATGCAAACCGGTGGCGAGGTCCCAACGAAAGTTTCCATTATCATGACGGCCTATAGCTTGTTAATGTTTTTTGCCATGCACGGTTTATTGTTACATCGTTATGGTCAAACCTTAGGTAAACGATTTTTGGGGTTAGCAATTGTGATGGTGGATGGGCAACGCCCAAGCTTTAGCCATCTCATTTTAAATCGATACTTGCCACAATGGATTGTGGGTCTTGTGCCGATGATGGGCCCTTTGCTAAGTATGATAGATATATTATTTATTTTTCGTGACGATAAGCGCTGTGTGCACGATTTAATTGCGGGCACCAAAGTCATAGATCTCAACATTAGAACTGCTGTTCAGCAGGGTAGCCTCATTGTTTAAAAACGTTTCAGTGAAGCCACACTTCATTGATTTATGATGATGCTCTCATTTCCTTAACACCAGATTACACAGAAAAAATGGATGGCACTGCATGGCTAATGGGTGCATCCAGACAAAGAGGCAAGTATGTTTACTGGAATCATTGAAGCCATTGGCGAAGTAGTGGCCTTGCAGCCCAAAAATGGTGACCTGCGTTTACGCATCAACACCAATAATTTAAATCTTTCAGATGTGCGCTTGGGTGATTCCATTGCAACTAACGGAGTATGTTTGACGGTTGTGGAGCTAACGGGAGACGGTTATTGGGCCGATGTATCGCGTGAGACTTTGGCCAATACCACGTTGCCACAATGGCAAATTAGCCAACGCGTCAATCTCGAAAAAGCACTTACGCCACACACTCGTTTGGGTGGCCATATTGTGAGCGGTCATGTGGATGGTCTGGGCGAAATTGTTAGCCGACATTCTGATGCGCGTTCCGAACGTTTTTGTTTACGTGCCCCCAAGACTCTCGCCAAATATATTGCCCACAAAGGCTCTATCACTATTGATGGCACTAGTCTTACCGTAAATAAAATTGATGGCGCTGAATTTGAATTAAATATAGTACCGCATACAATTGCTCACACTATTATGGCCGACTACAGAGTGGGATCATTGGTGAATATTGAAGTGGATGTTTTGGCCCGCTATCTCGAGCGCTTAATGCTCGGTGATAAAGCTGCTGAAAGTGAAAGTCAGAGTGGAATTACTTTAGAATTTCTTGCAAAACACGGATTCAATAATTAGCGATTAAATTGTTCGCATTTTTTAGAACGCGCATTTATTGAAACGCTCACATTTATTCGAGCACTCGCAACGAGAGACAAGCTATGCAACTGAATACCATCGAAGAATTAATCGAAGATATGCGTCACGGAAAGATGGTTATCCTGATGGATGATGAGGACCGTGAAAATGAAGGCGATTTAATTATGGTCGCTGAACAAGTTCGCCCAGAAGATATTAACTTTATGGCAACCTATGCCCGCGGGTTAATTTGCTTAACGCTCACCGCTGAGCGCTGTGTGCAACTAGATTTGCCGCTGATGGTAAGTGACAACAAGTCGCAACACACTACTAATTTTACCGTGTCCATTGAAGCTGCTGAAGGTGTAAGTACCGGCATTTCGGCAGCAGATCGCGCACTCACAATACGTGCAGCAGTTCGTGCCAATGCGAAAGCTAATGACCTGGTGCAGCCTGGTCATATATTTCCTTTAATGAGTCAGCCTGGCGGCGTAATGAGTCGTGCAGGTCATACAGAAGCAGGTTGTGATCTTGCTCGTTTGGCTGGTTTTGAGCCTGCATCAGTGATTGTAGAGGTGATGAACCCTGATGGAACCATGGCAAGGCGCGCAGATCTGGAGCTTTTTGCCGAGCAACATGGGTTGAAAATCGGTACCATTGCCGACTTGATTCATTATCGTGCAGTAAAAGAGAAAACCGTTGAATGTATCAATCGGCGCAAAGTAGAAACAATTTGCGGCGAGTTTGACTTGCTTACCTATCGTGACTTGGCGCGTGGCGATTTACATTTCGTTATGGTGAAAGGTGAAATCAAACCAGATGATGCAACGCTTGTCCGTGTGCATGTGTTAGATATAGCGCGCGATATTTTTTCTATCAAACGTTATTCAGCAGCGGGCACCAAGCTGTGGACTTATCAGGAAGCTTTACAGCGCGTCAGCGAAGAGGGCGGTGTGGTATTGCTGATTTGTCACGACGAAAGCACTATGGATATAGAAGAAAGTATCGATTGGCTACTTTCTGGAAAACAGCAGCGTCGCAGTGCAGATTTTATTTATAAGCAGGTCGGCACCGGTTCACAAATTTTGCGCGACTTAGGTGTACGCAAAATGCGAGTGATGTCTGCACCCATGCGTTACACCGCTTTATCGGGCTTTGATTTAGAAGTGGTGGAATACGTTAGTCCGAAAGCGTAATAGCAACGTTTTGTAGTTTCAATTATTCATTTCATTGTATTTCTTCAATCTTATAAGTAGGACTAGCTATGTTGGAAAAAATATTAAATATTTTCGGTAATAAAAAAGATGCATCAACTCAGCAAGAATCAGAGGCAACTATTTTACTTGCTACTTTGCTATATCGAACAGATAAAAAAATAAATTTAGCTGAACAAGACTTTATGGATAAATTAGTGGACGGAATGGAATGGAATTCTGGCATTAACATTGAAGCCTTTCGTTCGGATGCAATCAGATTAGCCAATAACGCCATTAAGAATGACCAAATTAGCGCTTTTGTAAACGATGCGTGTTCGAAAATTTCAGCGAATTCGGAATTGATTGAAATATTAAAGAATTTGGCGCAAGCAGATGGCGAGATAAATTCATTAGAAAATGAAATTTTAGCTGCTGTTAAAAAAGCATTGATGAAATAAAACACTTTTTTCTAAAGAGAAAAACACTATGAGCAACATCAACGTTATCGAAGGCGAATTTTCTGCTTGTAAAGGTAAGTATGCTTTAATCGTCAGCCGCTGGAATAGCTTTGTGGTTGAAAGCTTAAAAAATGGCGCCCTAGATACGCTGCGTCGTCACGGTATTAAAGATGAAGACGTTAGTATTTATTACGCCCCTGGTGCATTTGAATTTCCGTTGGTTGCGCAAAAAATCGCGGCAAAGAAACAATTCGATGCAATCATCGCTTTAGGTGCAGTTATTCGTGGCGGCACACCGCATTTTGATTATGTTGCAGGCGAATGCACTAAAGGTTTGGCACAGGTGTCTCTAAACGCTGGCATACCGATTACCTTCGGTGTACTCACTGTGGATTCAATTGAACAAGCCATCGAACGTTCTGGGACCAAAGCCGGTAATAAAGGCGTTGAAGCGGCAACGACGGCTTTGGAAATGGTTTCGTTGTTAAGCAACATTTGATACTAATAAGTCAAATTTTTTTAGTTGGCTTCTCGTGATACGAGCAATTAATGCGAGTTTGAATATGGCTCGCATTGATGCCGTAAAAATCAATATCCAATATTGGATTGCAAAACATTAATAAGGGAAAAAGGAAATGAAGAAATTTAGCAATTATGCTTTGTGTACTGTTTTAGCTTGCATGCCTTTACTGTCGCATGCATTTAAAATTGATACGCATGTGTGGGTTGGTCAGCAAGTTATAAATGATTTGGAAAAAAACAATGGAAGAATCAGTTTAAAGCTGAGCGATAAAGAAATTTTAATAGATGTTCCTGTAGATATAAAAAATGCCATTCTCAATAACAAATCCGCATTTTTGATGGGAAATATAGGGCCAGATGCTGTCCCTGATGTGGTTGTTGGACAAACGTTTCCGCATCCGGGGGTAGAGAAGCAAGTTGGACTGGATGAGAAAAACCTAAAGATTTATGCAAATATCGGCTGGCGAACAAAGGATTGGCTGCAATATTTATTGAGAGAATCCATAAATGACCCCATTGGAAAAGCATTTACCTATGGCTATTTAGCTCATGCGGCGGCAGATGTTATGGCGCACACTTATGTGAATCAATATGCGGGTGATATTTTTAGATTAGGGGATAATGAAACTTTGGTAGAGCAGCGTCATTTTATTTTAGAGAATTTTATTGGCACGCTTACACCGCTATTACGAGATAGGAATGGCAACTACTTGGGTAAACCTTGGCAGGTAATAAATCTAAACAATGGCTATGCTGAATTTGCTAGAGATAAATTAATTTATAATCAAGAAGTTCAGGGCGAATACAGAAAAACCCCAGAATTTGCTGCGCACCTTATTGCCTATGTTGCGATTAAAAATAAGTTGGAAAACGAAATTGCCAATCCAGAGTGGGATAAGATGAGTCAAAATGCCACTCGACGTATGGCAGCTTTTGGCGGCTTCTCTATCTCCAGGAGTCAAGCGGATAGCATTAATAACGAAATCAATAATGCTCTTGCAACAACCAACACTAATATCGACAACGTGCAGGCGGCTGCCAAAAAATTTCACGATAAGGTTGTAACCGTCGATAGAGCGATATTTACAAAACTAACAAATGCAAATACGGAAATGCAAAGCAAAGAGACGGCTTGGTTCACTAAACATGCAGCATGGCGTACTAAGGCGCTAGAGGCTGCGTTAAAACCTTTGTGTACTGGGGGCGATTGGAAATGTCCCCCAGGTGGGGATTCTCCTTTTGGGTGTTTATTGCCAAAAATATGGGTTCCTAAATCAGGTGCTTTATGTGACGCGGCCAGGGATTTAGATTCCGCTGCCAAACAATTAGAACAAGATGCTCTTGCCTCAAAACAAGATTTTGTAAATTCTCATTTAAAAGCACACACCGAACTTACTAATGCAATTGACGCAGCGCAAAAAATTCAAGATGACGTAATAGATTTCCAGCAGAGATTTAGTGGCAATATGAATCCTGTTCTCAGTTATCTTAAAAGCTGGAGAGCCGATATTGACACAGCAATGACCGCTTATATCAAGGCAACTAGCCAGTCCATGATAAATACAATGAATCCGGCTCAAAGCGCCCTTGAACCTGTCGTAAATTGGGTTAAGTGTTACCACAAAAGTATGTTAGGAGCGGGTGATGATGTTATGGGTTGTGAATTTAAAGCAAATGTTCAAAAATTAACAGAATCTGTTGAGATGGCAATTGCATTGCAGCAGCAAGCAACGCAAGTGGGTGACTCAGCCACGGTGAACGGCACAACCATTCCTCAATCCGCGGATATCTTGCAAGCAAAAAGAGATTTGATTACCAAGCTTGAAGCTGATTTAAAAGCAGCGACTATAAAAGAAATTTTGTCATTTATACCGCTTGAAATTCAGAAACTCATGGATGTGACAAGGAGGGGTGTTGGTGATATTGACTTGAATAGCTACTTTACAATTACTGAATCCGAAAATCGGACAAAGAATTTGATTGGAATTGATATTTCTACTGCGGACAAGGGTTTGCTCATGATTCCAGACATGGCTGCGCGAGTTAAAGCGGAGATGCATTTGACGGCAGATGGAAAATTTGATCCTGACCGTTATGAGGTAGCCTATAACGCAGTGGTGCTTGCTAAATTGGCGTTATTGGGTGCTACCGGTTTTGATCAATTAATTGCGGCAGCGGGTTTAGATGTAAATCAATATAGGGGTTATTTTTCGTCAGGAAATAATTTGGTTGCTGATGCGTTTGGTAGTCTTGATGGTAATCATCAATGGATGCCAGTACCTCCGCCCTACCCAAATAACTTTAATATATATAAGGACGTTAATTACACCTATTCTGCGGAGGTGTGTACCTACTCTCTAGACCCAAGGTGCCCTTATACCAAGACACAAGGTTTTATTTTTTGGAAAGGTGATATGAGAGACAAGTTGTTTAGGAAACTGTTTAAAGGGCCTTTATCGCTAGCAGTTGACGCACCTGCTATTCCAGTAGTAACCGGACAACGAGCCTTTGTTAGTCAAAACAATCCGTACCAAGCTTGTGCTGCGCACCCATTTCCTAACGATATTAGTGATAGAACTTGTATGGTTGTATGGTTGGTACCAATTTTATCGCTTTTGCTTCATTAACAAATAGTTTTTGGAATGTCAGGGCTGGATAATGAGTAGTTTTTCCAGCCCTTAGTTTTTTATTTGAGGTTTTAGATGCAAAAAATTATTTTGGGATTAATTGTTATCTTTGCGTTGATGAGCTGTAAAAACCCCATCAAGGAGGGAGAAGATGCTAAAGATAGGCTGGATGTTCATCAAGATCGCGATGATACAAATCAATCAGCCCACTATAAATCAGATAATTTAGGGGTGCAGGTCAAAATTAATCACGGTAAATCTGTAGTTCACAGCAGTAGCAAAATTCAAGAAGAACATTTTAAATTTTCTATAGTATTACAAGCCATAAACATTGATGGTTTGTTCCTGACGCATCAACCAATTGAGGCATCGAAAAGTGTGAATGATTCGCTGCAGTTTTATATTAATGATGTTCCTCGGGCGTTGGTTGTTAAAGAGTGTGGAGGTTCACTGAATCTTATTCCATTGTGGATTTGTGAATACAATTATTCATTGGAGCCAGAGAATGTTACCAACGAGTCGTTACACTTGAAAGTAAATTTAACACGAGACAATGGTGAAATATTATCAGCCGAATTTGATTTGCCTGCGCCTATACAATTGTTGGAACCACGCATTCCTTTTAATCCTATTGCTCCTGCCGATACAGCATTACTAAGTTGGCAATCAGACTTGCCTATGCATTTATATTTTAGCTTGCTGCCACCTGGGTGCGATGATGTATCTAGAATAATAGAAGTTGGAGAGCAAGACGCCAACTATATTATTTCCAGCGATTCATTTCCTCCAAGTATGGGATGCATCGGTCCGACTAAGGCGACTTTAAGCACATCGAAAGAATGGCACGAACTCGAAGGTAGTAGTTTTAAACAGGTAAACATTATTTGGCGCGACTATCTCGACGTGTTCTTATTGGGTGATTATAAAGGATCATACTATATTGAGGATTAAAATTTGAAGCCTTGCAGTGGAGCCAATAGACGGTTTGCTGTCATGGGTTAAGGGTTTGCAAATATTTAATTTGAAATTTCCATGCATCGGCATTACGCCGTCGCAGTTCTTTATCAGTTTCCATTTTCAGGTATAGCTTCATGACAATTCAAAAAAATACTGACCAAAAAAACTCTGGTCAAAAGGGTTTAACCGCTGCGACCCGCCGTATGGCAAGACATTACGCTATGCAGGCCCTTTATCAATGGAAAATGGCCGGTGCCAGCTTGAATGCAATTGAAGCAGAATTTCGTGTGGACAATGACATGACTAATGTTGATGTAGAATATTTTCAGGATATTTTGCACGGTGTACCACAACACCTCAGTGATCTTGAAGAATCTTTCGAGCCATTTTTAGTTGAGCGCGCATTGCATGAGCTGGACCCTGTTACGCAAGCATTATTACGCATGTCCGCTTATGAATTAAAGTTTCGTATCGATGTTCCATATAAAGTCGTTATCAATGAATCTGTCGCGCTTGCTAAAAAATTCGGTGCCGAAGATAGTCATAAATTTATCAATGGTGTTTTAGATAAAACGGCAGCGGTGGTAAGGGCGGCAGAAGTTAACGCCAATAAAAGTAAACAGTAATTGCAGCAAGAATAAATCTGTATGAATGAATTCCAGATCATCAAGCAATTCTTTCACCGTGAGCCAGCTGATCTTTTGGTCGCCGAAATTTCTCCAGCTGGTGTTTTATTGGGTATAGGTGATGATTGTGCGCTATTACAAACTCCTGCTCACAAACAGTTAGCAGTTTCAGTTGATACATTAGTAGTTGATGTACATTTTCCCGCAGACGCAGACGCTGAAGATATTGGTGAGCGTGCGTTGCGTGTGAATTTAAGTGATTTAGCGGCGATGGGTGCAGAGCCCTTGTGGTTCACACTGGCGTTAACCCTACCCAAAAATTCCGAGTTTTGTTCAGAGAATTGGTTGCGTTTATTTAGTCGCGGTTTATTTCGTGTTGCCAATGAATTTCATATAGCGTTGGTTGGTGGAGATACCACTTCTGGCCCGCTCAGTATTACCATTCAAGTAATGGGATGCGTTGCTAGTCACGAGGCATTTCGGAGAGATGGCGCAAGTATTGGTGATTTTATTTGTGTAACCAATTTTATTGGGGATGGTGCTGCGGCTTTAGCCGTTATCCAAAACAAATTGCAAATAGAAGATGAGCATAAAGAATATTTGTATGACCGATTTTATCGCCCGACACCACGATTAAAGGAATCTAAATTGTTGCATGGAATCGCCAGCGCGGCTTTGGATATTTCAGATGGTTTAGTAGCGGATCTAGCCCATATTTGTGCTGCGAGTGATTTGGGTGCATTGATCGACGTTGAAAGCTTACCCATGTCCCCTGCGCTTATTGCAATCAATAATCTTGATCAAGCTTATCGTTGGGCATTAAGTGGCGGTGATGATTATGAATTATGTTTTACTGTGCCACCTGAAAAAATGCCTGAACTCGCCATGTTAATTGCGCAAGGTAAATTGCACGCAACAGTCATTGGTGAACTGGTAACTGGTGCGAATGTCATATGTGAATTAAATGGTGAGCCGTTTTCATTAGATCAGAAAGGTTATAGTCACTTCTAAATGAAAGTAAAAGATCGCTATGAAAAATCCAGATTTTAAAGAATTGTTATCTAATGCTAACCATTTTTTTGCGTTTGGTTTCGGTAGTGGTCTGGCAGCAAAAGCGCCGGGTACTATCGGCACTATCGCGGCTATTCCTATTTATTGGGTAATTCAGGATTTGCCTTGGCTGACATATCTAACCTGGTTAATTGTTACTTTTGCGTTAGGTGTTTATTGGTGCGATCGCTCAGCAAAATTATTAGGTGTGCATGATCATGGCGGAATAGTGTGGGATGAATTTGTAGGTTACTGGATTGCTATGTTTCTCGCACCAAAAAGCTGGTTGTGCGTTGTGTTAGGTTTCGTACTATTTCGTTTTTTCGATATTTTAAAACCTTGGCCCATAAGTTGGCTCGACCGTAAAGTCCAGGGTGGCTTTGGTATTATGATTGATGATGTTTTGGCGGGTATATATGCCTTCATCTGTTTACAAATTTTTATTTATTTTTATTTTCGGTAACTGTCTATGCGAAACGGATTTTTATTTTTTATGCTCATGTGGGCATCAAGTTGTGGAGCGCTTGAAATAGAAGCGAAAATGCTTGCGCAGGGTAGTGCTGTGTTGGAAATAGATGGCAAGCAACGTTTGTTGCGTGAAGGTGTGCGCAGTCCGGAAGGTGTTTTGTTGGTGTCGGCTGACATCAAGCAAGCGGTAATTGAAGTTGATGGTAAAAAGCAATCGCTAGGAATGTCGCGCGGCATTTCTACAAAATTTAAAAAAGCTGAAAAAACTGAAGTGCGTATTGCGAGTGGGAGAGGTGAACATTATCGTATTAAAGGACTGATTAATGGAATGGCTGTTTATTTTATGGTTGATACAGGTGCGACTTTTGTTTCTATGAGCCATCAGGAGGCAGAGCGGTTGGGAATTGATTACCGTGGCGGAGCCCCTATTACAATGAGTACTGCAAATGGTATTGCTAAAGCTTATCTAATCACACTGAATTCGGTATCGGTAGGAAATATTGTTGTCAATAATGTGCAAGCAGTAGTACACGCAGGAGATTTCGCTTTAGAGCTTCTTTTGGGCAATAGTTATCTCAGCAAAGTAGATCTTAAAATTGATCAAGGCGTATTGGTTTTAAGAGAAAAATAGTAGTTAAAGATTTTTAATTCATTGTTTATAAAATGTTTGGGGTCACAGAGTGGCAATTCGCTTTATAGAATCTTGCAAGCTGCCCACTCCTTTTGGGATGTTTGTGATGTACGGTTTCGCTGATGACGAAACTGAAAAGGAACACATAGTGTTGACCATGGGTGATATCCATGACGAGGAGCCTTTGCTTGCGCGTGTGCACTCTGAATGTCTCACTGGTGATGCATTGTTTAGTATGCGCTGCGACTGCGGCCCACAATTGCAAGCTGCTATGCATAAAATTGGGGTGATTGGTCGCGGTGTTATTTTTTATTTGCGTCAAGAAGGCCGTGGCATTGGTTTAATTAATAAAATTCGTGCTTATTCATTGCAAGATTGCGGTGCAGATACAGTGGAGGCCAATGAGCAATTAGGTTTTGGTGCTGATCTACGTGATTACTCTATTCTTAAACCCATGCTTGAACATTTAAAAATTACATCGCTGAAATTACTCACTAATAATCCGCGTAAAGTAAAAGCATTGCAAGATATGGGAATAAACGTTGTGGCACGCTTGCCACATCAAACTGGCCGCAACCCACATAATGCAAAATATTTAGAAACTAAAGCAGGGAAACTCGGCCATTTATTTAATGAGGCTGACGAAGAAAATTAAAAATATTGAAGAGAGTTCTATGACAACACGTATTGCAATCGCGGGCGCAGCTGGCCGCATGGGTAAAGCGCTAATTGAAGCTACTTACAAAAATCACGAAGCAACATTGGCTGGTGCCGTTGTTCGCCCTTCGAGTACATTGGTTGGTGCTGATGCAGGTGAGTTTGGCGGTGTTGGGAAATTGGATGTGAAAATTATTGGCGATCTTGCAACAGTGATAAATGAATTCGATGTGTTAATTGATTTCAGTTCGCCTTCAGCAACTCTTGCCAATGTAAAAATTTGCGCAACGAATGGCAAAGCGATAGTGATTGGTACTACTGGTTTTAGCGAAGCTGAGAAAGCGGAATTACTTTCTTGTCAAACAAAAATTCCATTATTACTTTCCGCGAATTTTTCCACTGGCGTGAATCTATGTTTTAAATTGCTCGACATAGCCGCGCGGGTTTTGGGTGACGAATATGATGTTGAAGTGTATGAAGCACATCATCGCCACAAAGTAGATTCTCCATCAGGCACTGCGGTGCGCATGGGCGAAGTTTTGGCAAATGCGTTGGGTCGCGATTTGAAACAAGTTGCAGTTTATGGCCGCGAAGGACAAATCGGTGCGCGTCCACGTGACACTATCGGTTTTGCTACAGTCCGGGGCGGCGATGTAGTCGGTGATCATACTGTAATGTTTATGGCAGATGGGGAGCGCGTAGAAATTACACATAAAGCATCAAGCCGGTTAGCTTTTGCCAATGGCGCTGTGCGTGCAGCAATTTGGTTGCAAAAACAAAAATCTGGCTTATTTGATATGCAAGATGTTTTAGGTCTGCGCTAACTTTCGTTTAACTTTTACTTCGTTTAAATTTTAATAGGAAAATTAAATGGCTGGTTCCAGTTTATTGTTATTACTTGATGACATTGCTGCTGCATT
>JANPKH010000419.1:0-10692 GCA_031425935.1 Gammaproteobacteria bacterium
TGGATGGAGCAAGAAGTAATATTTGAAGTTTTACAAACTTGGAAGGGCGGCTTTAAAGTAGGTGAAAAATTAAAATTCAATACCGTTGTTTCAAGTGGTTGTGGAGTAAGTGTAGACAACTATGATCACTGGCTTGAAGAAGAGCTCTTGAAGGAAAATCCTGAATCAGTATATCCAAAGCTTTCAGGTGTTTGGCTAATTTATGCATACGGGGAAAAAGAGTTTAAGCTTGAAGCCGTTGGTAGAACCAAACCTCTTGAGTTTGGCGGCGCGCAAGATCTTGAAAAGCTTTACAAGTTATCTAAAAAAAGTAAGTAGTAGAAAACATTATTAACAAGCGACTGTGGTTAAATTTAATGTCCGCTTTGGGCCGTTTATGAAGTTTGTAACTTAGATTTAGGCCGTGTATTTTCCAATTTTTATTTGCGTGAAAAGTTAAGGTGTTGTTACATAAGCGTTTTTATGTTGTTATGACTTATATTATCTGTAAATATACGGTTCAGGCCGCTGAATAAACTGTTATGTGTTCGCAAGGAATAAAATATGTCTGTAAATTTGAAGGAGGTGGACGGCATCCCAATAGAAGCTAAACACAAAGCTTCTTGCCATTGTGGTTCCGTAGAGTTTGAACTTGACCTTCCAGATGGTTTAATTGACATTCGCCGCTGTGATTGTTCGCTTTGCAAAAGAAGGGGCGCAATTGCAGCATCAATCCCTCTTTCTGGCATAAAAATTTTGAAGGGCGAAAACCTGCTAAAGCTTTATCAATTTAATACAAACATTGCCAAGCATTATTTTTGCAGTAACTGTGGCATATATACGCACCACCAGCGAAGGTCAAATCCCACGCAGTATGGTTTTAATGTTGCTTGTCTTGAGGGTATAAATCCTTTAAAAATATCAAACGTGCCAACGTATGACGGTGTAAATCATCCGGCAGACCGTAAATAAGGCACATAACAAAGCAATCAAACGGATGGCTTTTAAGTTGCACTTTCGCCACTCTGCTTCGCTTCATTTTATGGCAAAAGTGTTACTTAAATACCACCGTTTATCGCAACGTTACATACCACTATGAAAAAATACATTATCGCTAGCTTTTTAACTTTCTTCGCCAACATGTGCCATTCGAATGAGTGGATACCTGTCGGCGAACAACCTAAAATAAAAGAAACAAATGCATTGGAAGTTAAACTTTGGAGCTTTTTAAATTCAAAAAGCAAGTTTAAATTCGAGACAAAAGAATCTTATAGGTTTCAGTATAAATATATCAGTAAATCTACATTTTTAATAAATGCAATTTGCCTTGGTTCTCCCGAGCTCAACCCTGATTTAGGCGCTTTCCCTGGGCCAACTACAGAAGAGTTAAAGAAACGCATATACCAGGTAAGGGACGGAGGAAGTTGCTTTTTTAATGTTAAGTACAATAGTGAAAGTGGTGTCTTTACATCACTATATGTTAATGGCGAAGCATAATAATGTAACAAGCGACTGTGGTTAAATTTAATGTCCGCTCCTGGCCGTTTTATGAAGTTTGTAACTTAGATTTAGGCCGTGTATTTGCCAATACATTAAACATATATTTTCACTTTCATTTGAGTGAAAAGTTAAGGTGTTGTTACATAAACGTTTTTTTGTTGTTATGACTTAAATTATCTGTAAATATACGGCTCAGGCCGCCGAATAAACTGTTATGCAATCAGGAAGCAATATGAGTTTTTTAGAAGAGTCTTGGGAAGAAAGAGAAGAAATTCAATACAAAAAAATATTTGGTTCAACTGGAAGGGGAATTTTCCCGCTCAGCTTTGAATTATTTGAAAATCAATTTGGTGTTGAAAGTGTTGACCCCACTTGGTTGCATTACGGGGTCTTCGCTTACCCACCAAATGAGAAAAGAGAAACGTGGGTCTACGTCACGTCCGGAATGTCTAATCCGTGGGGCGCAGAAGAGAAAATGGAATTTTCGGGGCTCGGAGTTGAGTTTCTATTGGAAACTCTAGAAGAGAGCTCCTGGGGAATTGCAGCGCTTCAAAATTTAATGGCTTATAACATTTTGCTCTCGGTTGGTCGGTTTGGAGAAAGGGAAATGTTGAATTATGGAGACAGGGTTCCTTTGAAAATTCAACCTAATATAAGCAATATGGTTTTTAGCGAACCAAAAGATTTTCCCATATCAATTGAATTACAGTCCGGAAAAGTTCAATTGCTTCAAGTTTTGGGTATTACAATCGAAGAACTTGCTTTCGCCAAACTGAACGGTTCACACGAACTTGTTGAATTAATTTACAGTCAACAATCATCACTAGTAACTAGTTCAATAAGGCAAAGTTGGGTAAGTGCATAACAAGCGACTGTGGATAAATTTAATGTCCGCTTTTGGCCGAATCCCGTTATAAAACAATTTATAAACTGCCGCTTAGCTTGGGGTGAGAATTTATGATTGAATTGAATTTCCATCCGTTAAGATATCGAAATCGCTGGTTTGCTTACATAGACTTATTGGGATTTACAAATTTAGTAAACTCAAAATCTATTGAAGAAGTAATTCCAGTATATTCTGAAGCGTTACGCCGTATGCGTATAGCGTGTGACATCGGGACTGCAAACGATCAATTACTTAGTTCTTGGTTTTCTGACACATTTATTATTTATACAAGATCGGACAGCCTGAAGGATTTTGCTCGCTTGGAAAGCGCTGCGAGAATATTTTTTGAGTTACTCATTACAAATTATATTCCAGTTCGGGGTTGTATTAGCCATGGCAAGTTATATTCACAGGCAAAGAAAAATATTTTTATTGGGCCGGCTTTAATAGAAGCCCATTGTTATGGGGAGGCGTTAAACTGGATTGGCTTTTGCTTGGCTCCAAGCGTAGAGGAAAAATTAAAATTGGATCTGCCGTTGGAGCAGCGAGCATTTTATCGAAAAATATCAGACCGAAATGTATTACGAAAAGCGCCGTCCGACTATTTATATGCTTATGCGTTTAACAATGGCTCTATAAACGGAAAGAATCATTTTCAAGTTGCGCTTAAGAAAATGAAAGCGGAATCTCCGCAAGACACTCATGAAAAATATGATCACACTTTGGAATTTATTACTAAATACATCTAAATATGTATTTATATGCCAAGCATGAGGCCATGCCTAATAATTAGGTTCGGATCGAACGTCCGCTATTGGCCGAGGCTGTGTGAAAACTAAATATTAATTTTGAAAATTAAATAAAAATGCGTCGCTACGTGAATTCTAACGATTTCAACTGCTACGAATCAGAAAGTATTAGAATAGGAGCGCGAAAACAACCTAACATATTGCTAATAAAATTTAGTCGCTCGACAGTTTTTGAGTTTTCACACAGTCTCGGCCGTTTTATGAAGTTTGTAACTTAGATTTAGGGCCGCATATTCCCAAGATATTAAAACATATATTTCCATTTTTATTGGCGTGAAAGGTTAAGGTGTTGTTCCATAAATATTTTTAGGTTGTTATAACTTAAAACATCTGTAAATATACGGCTTAGGCCGGTGAATAAACTGTTAGGGAATCGTAATGCTGAAAGAACTTATTCCGCTTTTTGTATCGCAGGCATTATTTTGTGGAATTCTACTATTCTTACTGCGCAAAAAGATCAAAGCTGGAACTTATTGGATAACAATTATCATTGCTTCTCTAGCTCCCTTTGTTTTTGTGGTTGGTTACTTTTTGGGTTCGTTTAACTCAAATATTTGCTACTCTGAATCAATTGCATCTTTATCATCGTTAATAAAGCTATCAGTAGACTCAAAAGATCCTAAAAAAATGGAATTATTATTGCTTGGATTAAATAAATTACCGCTATATGGTTATGAGTCAGAGTGTTCGCAAGTTTATAATTCAATCATAGAGCTTGAAAATAATTTGAAAAAATAGCAGCACTTTGAAGGCATCCCTAACAAGCGACTGTGGTGTCAACATTTAAATTTTATGCATGGCACCACTCTTTTTTATCTCTCACCATTGCATTCAAAATCGTAATAAATTTACGCATGCATGCGACTATAGCAACCTTCTTGTGCTTGCCTTGTTCAACTAACTTTTTATAAAAATGCTTGATAACAGGGTTACATTGCGTTGCACTCAGCGTTGCCATATAGAGCATCGTTCTTACGCTGGCTCTGCCGCCTTGAATTTTTCGTTTGCCTCTCATTGAGCCACTATCGCGATTCATGGGAGCTACACCAACCAGTGAACCAATTTCTTTGTTGTTGAGTGTTCCGATTTCTGGAAGATCGGCGAGCAAGGTGTAAACCAAGGTATTACCTACGCCTGGAGTGGTAATTAATATTTCCCGTTTTTCTGCCCACTCGGACTCCTCTTCAACATAGGTGCTCAATGTTTTTTCCAATCGCTCAATTTCTTTATCGAGCACTTTTATGATTCGCTTACAGGATACCTCTAAACTTTTTCCCATTATTTTCAATCTGTTTAGCTCTTGTGTTCTCATCTCCATAAGCTGGCGACGTCTAGCCAATAAGTCTTTGATGGCGATTAGATTTTTGCTTTTTTGCGGTGTGGGCTTTGGTTTGATTACTGCCGCAAATTCAGCAATGATGGCGGCATCAATTTTATCTGTTTTTGCCAACTGCTCAACCGCACCGGCATAGCGACGAATGGATAAGGGTTTCATAATGCACACAGGAAGTGCTTTCAAGTAAGCCGCTTCCGCTAATGCAAATTCGTAGCGACCTGTGGCTTCTACCACCAATCGCTCTACCTGATAGTGTGCAAGGCGTTTCAAAATATTTTGAATGCCTTTGTGATTGTTTTCTTCCTGAAAATGAATTTGTTTTTCATGAATGCAGACGTCGAGAAAAGCCTTGCCGACATCCACGCCTACGTTAACCGATGATTTACTCTTGATAGGATTTGCCATAATGACTCAACCTTGCTAAATTCGAGCTCGAGGCTTGGTCAGCCACGCTCATTCGACTGTTCGAGTTAAATTCGGGTCGGTCTTGCGCCCACGCTTGTTAACGATCTTTTAGATCTGGCGATCATCGGGCTGCAAGACCGGTAACTTGGTGAGACAAGTTACGAGCCTCACCTTAACTAAAACAATTAAATTTGACCATACAAAGCCATCAAACTCGCTACGGTGCTGCGCACCTTCGCTGGACGCCGCAAGCCGCGCCGTTTATAGCAACGTTACATTCCTGAGGATTGGATTCTTTAGTCATATGAAAGGCAATGGCAATCAAATTAAACCGAACAATAAAGTCTGGAACATTCTTGCGGTATTTCTGCTTGTATGTGCCTTGAGTCTTCGGCACATCGTGTTTTCTGCCCAGCAAGACTTTTTTCACTACATATTTAATATCACAACTGTAGTTTCTTTTCTCATTAGCTCAATAGGTGTGTTTGCATACTCAAACAATAGAGCAGTATTGTTTCAGAAATTTTGGGTAAGCTACTTCTATGCATATAGCTTATTCACGGTCATCTATAATGTTCATTGCTTTCAGCTCCAGAGCATACCTAACCTTAGTGATTCGTTGATCAATTTGTTTGTAAACGTTGGAGTCATAGCCTTACCAACGTTATATGTTCTCTATCGTTATGCTTTCAAAATAAATTCCTTTTAATATAACAAGCGACTGTGGTAAAAAACCAACTAAATTACTTGGTCCTCTAGTTACCTTGGCAGTCGCCAACTTCCGCTTTTGGCTGTGGATTTGAAACATTAAAATCAATATTAATAGGACGGCCAGCATGTCAGACGAAATTGAGCACATAGAGTGCTGCGAACATGGTACTCAACAGCAAACTTTTGTTTGCCAGCATACCGTACAAAGTCTTATCGATAATAAGCCTCGTGGTTTTTGGTATTCAACTCAGCAATTAAACAATCTCCGGCCAGATGCCTGGTGCACTGAGTGCGAAGAACTAGTCAATAAGGTTGGTGACTGGGTAGGAGAGGCTGAAGAGCTTGCGAGCATAAAAATATTGTGTGGTGCTTGTTACGATAAAGTAAAGTCACTTAATCTTCTAGGTTGAGGTAGATTATGCGAATATTAATTTTAGTGTTGTCTCTGATAATTCCTTCGCTTTCTTTTGCATGTAGTTGTGGGAAGCGAGACATTAAAAAAATAATTAGTACTTCAAAATACATCTTTGTAGCTGGAATTAAATCTGTAACTATAAACGATTCAACAAAAGATCATATGAAAGGTGTGGTGGCTGAATTTGTTTTAATCGACTCCATCAAAGGTAATGCCAAAGAGATTAAGAAATTGTATAGCGGGTTTGGTGGCGGTGATTGTGGTGTTCCACTAAATGTAGGTTGGCAGTATATCATTTATTCAAATGATGGCGTTGTAGCTGTCTGTTCTGGTAGTAACAATTATCCAGGCAAAGAAAATGATGATGGATATGTGGAAAAAATTAGAGAGTACCTAAAGAATGGAACTGATTTTGATCCTGAAGATTTCTTTTTGATTATTCCCTCTGATGAGAATTGCCAAAAATAAGTTTTTTAGGGTGGACCTTATGTTTTTCCTCTACAATTTAAGAGCAAGTGGGGGAAGTTCAGAGTGAACCTCAGAGTAAAATTTGATGTCCCCTTTTGGCTGTGGATTCAACACGGATGACATTGAATTTAATGGTAAGTGTAATGCGGAATTAATATAAGTGAGCGAATGATATAAATGAGTAGTCGTGTGCAAATTCTTTTCTGTGTATCCTGCAAGGTTTGTAAGCTATTACAATACAAGACTGCTTTAGAAAAACTTAGAAAGATCACCCATTTACGAATACACTTTCAATGTAATTTCGTTGTATTGTGCTCTGCTTTAATTCTCTGTGCATGCTCAAGTCGCCACAGTCAGGATGGGCAGGCACATTCGCAGCGATATCGCATTCTTTTTGAAAGAGATATTGTTGGTCACATTACTTCCGAGAAAAATTTGTTGCAGGGAATGCAGCGTACGAGTGAAACACTTGAGTTGCATACGCAATTCCGCGGCATGGACGCAATAGTCAACCGCGTTGTTGAAGTTCATAAAGAAGACGTGAATGGCCGGCCACTATATTTTTCAAAACATATAAATATCCCTAATGCGGACCACTACATCAGTGGAACAGTTCATCATTCAACCTTAACGTTGCTCGATAAGCGTGGCGATAAAGAACAGAGTTTACAGCGGGCAGTTCCCAATGATTTTTTGCTGCGAGAAGGCTTGCGAGAAAAAATGCGTGCTCTAGCGAAACAAGGGGAAACACTAACCTATAGTGAATGGGACTATGACGAACAAAATTTTGTACGCGTTCATCTACGTTTTGACACAGCCTCAAGCGCTCCCAATGCGTGGCATGTCTTTCAAGAACGCGAAAAGCATTCAAATAAAGTGGTGCAGGAATATTATCTTGACCAAAACTTTTTACCCTTACAAATCAGTGTTGACTATTTGGGCAAAAGCCTGCTGTTGGAACCCTGTCAAGATTTATGCGCAAACGATAAAATAACAGCACTAAGGCCACTCGATCAGCAAATGTTGGCATCGCCTTACAAAATTACAGCGTCCGCGTTAAAAGGACGCATACGTTATCAGCTCCAAATGCATGATGCACAATCACCTCCTCCTACTACTAGCGAGCAGCTAGTGCAGCGGATGGGCACGAGCTGGATTATCGATGTGTGCACACATTGCGACTTTCCCAGTGAATTAGGACCAATAGAGCTCGCGGCGTATTTGGAGGCCAACACATGGATGGAAACAATGGATCCACAATTGATTGCCGCTGCCCAACAAGCCACCGCACGAGCGGATACACCCGCAAAAAAAATGGAAAAACTCACCGTTTTCACTCGCCAACGCTTAGAAAAGCACCCGCAATTCGGTGGGTATGCTACTGCCTTACAGGCTTATCAAACTCGTAGCGGTGATTGCACTGAATACGCACTTCTTTTGGCTGCACTTGGCCGTGTGGTTCAAGTCCCCACCCGCGTTATTTTTGGCTTAAGTTATTCACGAGAAAGTTTCCATGGCAAAAAGAATGCGTTTGCTCCTCACGCATGGGTTCAAGCCTGGGTAGGTGGAGCATGGCGTAGTTATGATGCAGGATTAGAAGTTTTTGATGCGGCTCACATAGCCTTGCGTCTTAGCAATGGTGACCAACAAGATTTCACTGAAATGTTTGAAAATTTTGATCAGTTGAAAATCACAGATATGCAGCAAATTGTTAAACCATCGAGGCAACAAAATGTTCGCAAGTTTTAGATCTGTATTAGCTAACTACTTCCGCGGCAATTCGTCCGCTTCTTCAACGACAGGAATGAGGTCCATTGTTTCTTCTTCAGTTGCACTTTCTGCATATTGGAGCTTGTCGTTATCTGCTTGCTCTGTCTGCTCTGGAAGTTTGATTCCGCCGACCAGTATTTCGTCATAGGTGTCTTCCAACAATGTACCGCCGGGTAGAGCTGCCGCTTGTACGGCGAGTCCGGATGCAGTAACTACAAACAAACCTGCAATAGCGCCCTTCCTGATGCGCGTAATACTGGATTTAACCTTATAGGAAACGCAGATTTTTCCGCTACACTGACTTAAAAATATTTTTCTCTCGTCAACATTCATTGCACTAAGATCGTGAACTTCGCGCTGGCAAGCAGAGCAGTTGAATTTGCCTTCCTGCGGGAGTTGAATGGACTGTAAAGGGCAGGGGGATTCAATTCGTGGAAACATAAGAACTCCATATAGTGTTAGCGTTATAGGCAGCATTCACGATAACAATAACACAATTCTAGGCGCCACCAATATGCATTCTCCCCGAAAATTGAATGGTTAGCCAAAGGGCGTGCCAACGACATTAGTGGGAGCTGGGAATGGAATTTATAAGTGTCAGCTTTCGGGTTTCCCCAATACAGTTGCTCCCACTTTCAATTTCTAATCAATATGCGACCTGCGGAACCCCCAATTCAATAGCGAACTTCTAGAAGCTAGGCGACTATCTGAAGCTTCGTGATTTAAATTCAAGTTCCGCCAATCGGTTGCTATAGTCTTCAATGCGACCTGCGATCACATGAATAACGGGCACGGCAGCGCCTTCACTGGCGATTTCGATAGTGCCTGTGACAACAACAAGTTTGGCGGTCATGATAATTTTGCGAAACGTTTCTTGCGTCCTCGCCCAAATAATAATGTTGATATCGCCCGTCTCATCTTCAATAGTCATAAACATAGTTCCACTGGCGGTACCCGGTCTTTGCTTGCTGACAACCAAGCCTGCTACGCGCGCGAATCCTCTATGCCGCAATTCGGGTAAATCACATTTGCGGCTACATCGGCTAAACGGTTTCTCCGTTCGTAATAGCGACATAATGTGAGGACGAAGTGAATGACCGAAACTTTGAAAATCATCAAGGACATCTTTTTCTATTGTTGGTGGCAAAGTCAGAAGTTCTTGCTGGGTACCAGGTATTGCGTTATTTAACAATTTAGAATTGGGTTCGATAGCGGCGGCTTCCCATCGTGCATCATGCCGGTTACCGCTAATTTTTTGAAACACATCTGCTGATGCAAGGCATTGCAAATCGATAGGCGTTAATTCGCTACGGTGAGCAAGATCTTGTATTGAATTAAACGGCTGTTGTGCTCGCCAGGCTGAAATTAACTGAGCCTTCTCATTATCAAATCCGTTAATTTCTCGAAAGCCTAAACGCACTCCCCAACAATTATCTTTGCAATGTTGATGAACACATTCCAGTGTGTTGTCGTATTCACTTTTATTGATATCGACAGGAAGTATGGTGATGTTGTGGCGACGCGCATCGTTAATCAATTGTGCGGGTGCGTAAAATCCGAGTGGTTGGCTATTTAAAAGTCCACAAAGAAATGCCGCAGGGTGATGACATTTAAGCCACGAACTTGCGTAAGAAATTAATGCAAAACTTGCCGAATGTGATTCAGGAAAACCGTAGCCGCCAAAGCCTTTGACCTGCTCAAACGTTTTCTCTGCAAAATCTTTATCGTAACCGTTATTCAACAATCCGTTGATAAATTTATCTTTAAACGTAAGGAGTTTTGAGTTCTTACCCCAGTTGGTAATTGCGCGTCGCAGCGCATCGGCTTCACCACCGGTAAAGCCAGCCGCGACCATCGATAATTGCATCACCTGTTCTTGAAAAATGGGAACGCCGAGTGTTCTTTCCAACACGTTTTTAATAGCATCGCTAGGGTAGGTGATGGCTTCTTTTCCTTCACGACGTCGCAAATAGGGGTGCACCATATCGCCAAGAATTGGGCCGGGACGAACAAGCGCAATCTCGACAATTAAATCGTAAAAATTTCGTGGTTTTAGTCGCGGCAACATCGTCATCTGTGCGCGCGACTCAATTTGAAACACACCCACAGTGTCGGCCCGACACATCATTTCGGTGGACTCGGCGTCGGAAATGTCGCCTCGCAAACCCATGTCGGTCAAGTCTCCTATCCTCGCGCCGCAGCGCTGCAGGGTATCGAAAAGATGCGCCGATGCGCCTCGCTAGGGCTGCGACAAGCGATCGTGCCGCCGCAACGACGTCCGGTTTTGCGAACGCTTCGGCGGCTTGGGTTTCATGGCAGCGATGCGGAAGTGTTGCAGAGTACCGCAGACGCGGCTCCCCATCTATTGTCAGCGGTCTGGAGTGCGTCAGCCATGTGGGCGGCCAACGCGGCC
>JANPKH010000420.1:0-1793 GCA_031425935.1 Gammaproteobacteria bacterium
GTTCCAAATCCGTATTCGTTTCTACTTGTAGCTATTGGGTTTTCTCTATTTCTAATTGCTAAAATTTCGGTGTTATCTGAAGGTGTTGGGTTTTCATTTGGCACTGAAAAAATGTCAAATCTAAATGCAAATTTATATCGGTTTGGCTACTGGTTAATGGTTGTAGGTACTATCTTTACATTCTTAGGTTAGCGAGTATTTTGGTGAGCCCTGTAGTACTAGTTTCTGGCTTTAAAAACGTTTGCATTTGAAATGGTGCCTGTACACAGAAATTTAACAAGTCGTTGCAGCTTGCACACTTCGTGTGCTGGACAGTTTTTAAGTCGCGGCTTTATGGTTTTGCTGCGCAAAAGTATTCCATAAAACCACAACTTAAAAACTGCCGCTGAACTCGGCGTTATAAGGGTAGTTTTTTGTATTCATGCTTCGGGTAGTTTTCTGCCGAATTTGCAAAGGAAAGTTCAGTGTTCTTCATTCACTTCTTTGGTTTGTGCAATTTTGTTAGTTAAGCTAAATTACCCACTAAGCAAGTATGTATACAAAAACGCGGCTTCGTTATAATCTCTGGAATAGTTACATCAACAGATTCAGTTATCTGGTAAAGGCGCTCTTAATTTAATTCGCGTTAATTGCAAGTCTGTTTCGTTATGTGCTTCGCTAGTTTCAGGCAATTTGTTTTATCGGTTTTATTTTTGTAAGTGCGTTCTGAAAGCAGTTACAGTTTGTTATAACAATGCTATCAAATTCACTACGGTGCTTCGCACCTTCGTCGGACGCCGCAAGCGGCGCCGTTTATAGCAACGTTACGTGGGGCTTAGTGTTTGGTTTGTGCAATTCTGAAGGTTCGCAAAAGCAAAACCGGTTAATTTTTAAGAATGAAAGTTTTTGGGTTTTACGCTTCGGGAAGTTTGTACGCTGTAGCGTTTTGAAGAATGCAATGGTTTCTTTTGGTTTGTGTTTTTTTGGGTTTTATCCGTAAAATCCTAATGCAATTTTCGGCTTTTGTTTTCTCCCGTTTGCGGGTAAAGTTTTACCACTTTTTTAGGCGTGTTGGTTTGCACTGGAAGGCAAAGCAAAAGCTCTCTTTCCTCTTCGTAAATTCATCACAACAATCAGTATCACGTAACAAGGCATTGCACCTGACGCATTGTAAGTAGCGCTTTTGCAATATCGCTGCGCGAAGTTTATCGCAACGCGCCACTTACAATCCGCAGGTGAACGCAACGTTAAATTGAAATCAGAAATACCGTGAGACAATTAGAATTTTTAGCTTACCTAAGAGTATTCGTCTTGGGATAAAAAGTGAGAAATGGGGTCATCAAGCAACGTTGAAACCCGGCTCTTTTTACCCCGAAGTGGAGGCGTCCACTCCGTAAGGCAGCAAATTAATTAATAGGGGCTTACTAAAAGTCAAAGTTATTAGTTGAGTAACTGCCAAAGCACGGCCACCACTTAATGGCGGTTGCGCAGCGCTGCTGTAACTGTCTCTAAATGGAGAAATTCCATGAAGAAGCAGGTAACAATCAAGGTTGTCTTTGATATTGCTAAAGTGATTACCGCTTTAACGGGCTTCGTAATCGCTTTACATTTCATCGGTTACCTTTAAAAAAGCCCTAGGCTGGGTTTACTCCCAGCCTAGGCACTAATTTAACAAGTCGCTCAAGCATCGCGTGAACTTCCCCCGCTTTAGTGGACACCTCTGATTAACTTAGAGGTGTTAAGATGCCAGGGTATAAAAATCCACGGAAGACGTGGTTTTATTCAAGTGAATTTAAAATCCGCGCTGTTAAATT
>JANPKH010000421.1:0-4822 GCA_031425935.1 Gammaproteobacteria bacterium
GGGCAGAGGGTGACTATCTTGAATCGAGGCTATCGCATACAAGTGTTAAAAATATTTTCTGATTTTAGAAGGCTTCTTCAAAAAGTGGAGTGACGGTTTTTCTGGCTAAAAATAATGTGATTTACAATAAGTCATTCCAAAATCAAACAAAAATGCCCGTAACTTTCGACACGGGCATTTTTATAGATGCCATAACGCGCTTTTACTTCAGTTTATCCGTTAGTTACATGCCGCTCCTGTAAAGACGGGAACATTTACCGTCGAACCACTTTTAGATCCCTGGAAGCCGAACTCAACATATTGACCAGGTTGTATGGTGCCATTCCAGGAAAGATTGGTGGCGCTGTAAGGATTGCTTCCTGTCACAGTAGCATTATACGCACCAGATATTCTGGTGGCATCGCTGTAGGCCCAACCAATGTTCCAGCCGTTAATTGCAGTAGTGCGATTGTTAGTGATACGAATTACTCCACTAAACCCACTGCCCCAGTCATTGCTAACGATTTGTCTGCAACTTGCGCTACCCACAGTGCTCGACCTTGAAGAGGATGATGCGGACCTTGGCGGTGTAGAGCTGGAATTTCCTGCAGCTTCAATTCTGAACCAATTAATATTGAAACCGCCGGTGTTTACTAACAAACCAAACCTGTGAACGCCGGCACTGAGTGTAATCGTGCGAGTTACATTAACCCACGTTTGCCAACCGCCAGTGCTTGGCACAGACACATTGTCGTAATTACTCCCACCTACTTCCCTCAATGTAAAGCTACCGCCACCGTTTAAGCTTGCAACACGGTAAGTAATTCTGTAACTGCCGGTTGAAGGAATGTTAATGCCAGTACCAGAATAACTAAGCGAATCATTAGCATCGGTCCAGCCAACATTTAAACCCCCACCGGTATCGGTAGTAGCTTCTGTTTGAATTCCGGTCATTGTTGAATAACTTTCTGCTTGGACAGTGAAAGGTAATGAATTATTGGTGCTAGCACTACTTGAGGATGTGCCAGGTGTAGAACTAGTGGGTTGTGTCCCAGCAGGCCAATTTAAAATTATATCTTTGCTTTTTGCGCCAGAAGCCGTGAGTTGAGAGCTTACCCAGCCACCATTTGCACTGGCACCAGAAACTAATGAAGAAGCGCCTTCCGCTTTATCATTTAATGCCCAATTGGCGTTACTGATTTTATTAGCCTTCATGAAGGCTACCCAAGCATCTGTTTCGCTATTAGCGACGGCACCGCCGCCATCCGCATTTACAGAACCCCACTCGGTAACAAATAAAGCTATACCTTTGTCGAGGGCGACCTGTGCTTTGTTACGTAATGATTGGCCGTGGGTACCCGCGTAAAAATGCAGGGTGTAGGCAATGTTTGTACCGGCAATAGGGTCGTTAGCTGCAATGTCTACATCCTGTGACCAGGTTGGTGTACCTACAATAATTAAATTGTCAGGGTCAATGGCACGAATAGCGGAGATAACTGCTTGCGCGTAAGGTTTAATGACACCGCTCCAGGATACCTGTAAAGGTTCATTGTAAATTTCATAAATAACATTATTGGTGTTGCCATATTTTGTCGCCATTTCTCTAAAGAATGCGATAGATTGCGCTTGATTTAGTTCTGCGCGATGCGTATGCCAATCAATAATCGCATACATATCATTTGCAATTGCCGCATCTACAACGGTGGTAACACGGGTTTTATTCGCTGGGTCAGATAAATATCCCCCCGCATCTTCTACGCCCATAGAGGCACGAATCACAGATGATTTCCAATCGTTTTTCAACCAGGCTACGGCTTGTGCATTGTAAAACTTCTCGCCGCCCCAGCCAGTATTACTCCAAAACAAACTATTACCGGCCAAGCTACCTTGTTGCCCCCCGATAAGAACTTTATTGCCACTCACTGAAAGTTTGGCAACGGCCGCGTGAACATTGCTCATTTGAAAAGCTAAAGCCAAACCCGCAATGATTTTGATAAAAAATTTTGAATTTTTGAAAAATTTATTATTCATAGTTAGTACTCTTATTATTTGTAACAATTATTGTTGGTAACAATGACATTGTAGCGATGCGTCAGTTGCATGCATGCGATACATCTAACATCAGGCCGCGCACGCAATTAGCACAATTAGTTTACGCTTGCTGCGTTCAGGAAGAGTTGCCAGAACTGTAAAGTTTTGTCGACCTGGCATTTTTTGCGAAGGAGCTCTACAAATCCTGGACAGATCAATACACAACTTTACCCGGTAGTTAAATCCAGCCCTTTACCTTTTGAGTAGCAAGCTTAAACTAGGCGTCAGCTTAATTACGGATTTGCATAGCGGCAAACTATCGCTATGGTTATTGGGAAATAGTTAAAGCGTCCATTATCCCTGCCAGCTAAACACCGGCTGGTCTAACAATTTACTCACGAGCAAAAATAATGAGCATTAGCGGCAACTGTTTTTTGAAAAAAATTCCCCATTGCAAAATAACCTTACCTCACAAAAGCTTTTTCACTGCAGTTGCCCTAAGTTTGATGTCCTTGTGCGCAGTTAACCTTGCGCATGCGGATGTCGCTGCGCTCTCTGTTAGTGGCAATAAAATACTTATAGGTGGTGAAGAAGGAAGTCTTGCGGGTAATAGTTTGTTTTGGAGCAATACCGGTTGGGGCGGTGAAAAATATTATACGGAGCAGACGGTAGCTTGGTTAAAGTCCGATTGGAATGCCACGTTAGTGCGTGCCGCTATGGGCGTGAACGACGGTGGTGGTTATTTAACAGATAACGCTAACAAATCACGCGCATTTACGGTTGTAGATGCAGCAATTGCCAATAATATGTATGTAATTATCGATTGGCATACCCATAAAGCAGAAGATTACAAAGCTCAAGCCATCACGTTTTTCGAAGAAATGGCGACCAAATACAAAGATTCCAATAACGTGATTTATGAGATCTACAACGAACCACTTAATACCACTGATTGGAGCACGGTCATTAAGCCCTATGCGGTAGACGTTATTGCTGCAATTCGTGCGATTGATCCAGATAACTTAATTATCGTGGGCACGCAAACATGGTCGCAAGATGTCGATAAAGCGTCTAACGACCCTATTACCGGATACATCAATATCGCTTACACGCTGCACTTTTATGCAGGTACACACAAACAATCGCTGCGCGATAAAGCACAAATTGCACTTAATAATGGCATAGCATTATTTGTAACTGAGTGGGGAACAGTAAATGCTACCGGTGATGGTGCAGTGGCAGCAACTGAAACTACCGCGTGGATGAATTTTCTTCGTACCAATAAAATTAGTCATGCGAATTGGGCGCTTAACGATAAAGTTGAAGGGGCGTCAGCTTTGGTTGCTGGTGCAAGCGCCAACGGTGGATGGTTGAGTTCACAATTAACGGCATCGGGCACATTGAGTAAAGATATTATCCTTAACTGGCCAGCTATTTCTGGTAGTACAAGCTCTGGTGCTGCTAGCAGTGCTGTTGTATCAAGCACTCCAGCTTCTGTAGCCGCCAGCTCAACCCCGGCATCAAGTCGCCCAGCTTCTGTTGCCGCAAGTAGCAAGCCTGCTAGCAAAAGCGGTGGTGGTGGCGGTGGCACTATAAGTTTTTGGCAATTGCTGGCCCTTTTGGCTTTTGCCGTGTTCACGATCAATGGCCGCAAAAAAATTATCTAGTCACTCCGGAACATTCCCTTCACGCGAATGGGCTGCTTATTCCTCTTTAGCCTGGCTGTTAGCTGGGCTTTTTTATATTGATATCCTCGTTATAAAACTCAGAAAGCTCCCACTTTACGTTGCAACTTAAAGTAGGTGGCTGCTCAATCTAGTATTCCCAATACTGTATTTAACTTGTTGGTCTTTCTCTTCGAGAAAACAGCAAGAAAAATAATGACATTACAAACGAGCTCTTCCGTAGTTTGTAATTGTCATCCTTAATAAAAATAATTTTGGGAAAACAGAAATGACTATTAATCGTTTAAACGCGATGTTTGCCTGCAATGGCAAAGAATCGCTCTCACAAAACATGCTTTCTACCTTATTAAAAACTCTTGGCGGGCTTGTATTGTTCGGCGCCATTGTCAGCGCTAATGCCGTTCAGCCTATTACGACGCAAGGGAACAAAGTTCTTTTTGGCGGGAAAGTGGGCAGTATTTCTGGTAACAGTATGTACTGGAGCATTTGGGGGCCTGAAAAATACTACAACGCTGACGTTGTTAGGTGGCTGAAAAATGATTGGAGCTCCGATGTTGTTCGTGCGGCTATGGCTGTTAGTGAGCAGGGACGTTACGGTTATTTGCACGACGCGAGCACACACAAAGCACACGTAAAAAGGCTTGTCGATGCCGCTATCGCTAATGATATGTATGTCATCATCGACTGGCATAGCCACCACGCGCACCAGCAAAGAGACGCTGCCGTTGGTTTCTTTAGAGAAATGGCGCAAACCTACAAAAACTCTCCGAATGTTATTTTTGAAATTTATAACGAGCCTTTAGCGATTAGCTGGAGTGGGGACATTAAACCTTATGCAGTGGCAGTGATTGATGCTATTCGCAACGCAGGTGCAAACAACTTGGTTATTGTAGGTACACCAAACTGGTCACAAGATGTTGATGCCGCTGCAAATGACCCTCTCTCCGATAAAACTAACGTAGCCTATACGCTTCACTTCTACGCTGGTACCCACGGTCAGAACTTACGCAATAAAGCAGCTTATGCCTTATCGAAAGGTATTCCTTTGTTCGTGACTGAATGGGGCTCCGTCAATGCCGATGGTAATGGCGGAGTCAATCAGGGTGAAACCTATGCCTGGGTTGACT
>JANPKH010000422.1:0-4093 GCA_031425935.1 Gammaproteobacteria bacterium
GCATTTTTTCTAAATCTTCAAATGTTCTAACCTCGTCGAATGGTGGCTTTCCATTAAAAATTGCATAACTGAGCTCAACTTCCCAGCCATTTCGTTTCAAACCAGCGATGTCCTGATAAACTACTTGTGAGAAGAGCGAAAACTTTTCTGTATACCACCAAATGTTCATTCCGGATTCTTTCTTTTTATTATTTTTAATCGGTAGCATTACGCCTGGAATAACTTCAGATAAATCTAAAACATCCAAATCGCCGCCGTAAAAAGTGCCGTGAAGCTTTACTGTTTCCGCTAAGTCTCTTTCATAAGCAAAAAGTAAAAAGTTTACGCGTTGTGATCCTTCTTCATTTAACCAGCGATAACCTAGACCTATACCCTTTTCAGGGTTTTCTGATAAATCAAACTTTTCTATTTCAGCGTCGTACAAAATAGGGATGCCCGTTTTAATCTCCGGATCGTTATTTGGCGGTGGCGTTTTATCAGTACCGTTATCACCCGCTAATGCATTAACATCGCGAATGAATACGGGGTTACCGGTTGTGTAACTTAATTTAGCATAAATGCCAGATGTTAAATCCACTCCCGCTTCAATGCCGCTATCTTCCACACGGTTGAACGCAGTACCAACAAGCCCGTAACTTTCTAAGTGACGATCTTCTTGCCGTTCGAATTTAGAAAATTTACCAACCTGAAAATATCCATCATTATCTCGCGGTAACTCGCCTTGGGTATGGCGAGTTCCATAACGAACAATGAATTGGTCTAAACTTACATCTTCGTCAGTAGAAACTGGATTTTTTTCGTAGAGGTCAAAAATATCAATCTTAGTTTTTATTGCCCAACTGTTTTGAAATTCAACATCCCAAAAAAGTGCAATATTTGAAATTTCTGCATGACTGCCTGCGTCAGGCGTTTCAAGAAAGGCTTGAGTTTGACCAACCGGTAGAGCAATGGGAGGAAAAGGAAACCTTATGCCAAATCGATTAGATTCGCTGTAGCGATAATTCAATTTCGTTTCAGCTTTAAAATCAATATCTGCAGCATGAGCAAGACAGTTTACAAAAAACATAAAGGTAATTGTAAGTATAATTTTCATCAATATCGACCCGTCATTTATTTTAAAAAGAGCTGTATGGTTGTAATACTCAACTATCCTATATATCTAACTCTTGTATATCTAACTATCCAACATATAACTAACTATCAAATAATTATGCAAGATTACTAGCCAAGTAGCTTATTGCGCCAGTTAAATATCTCCCAGTTTATAAAATTTTACTCATTGTATCGACACTAAAAAAATCAAATTAATGTAGAGGATCATATCGGATGGATTTTTATTGGGTTTATGATTTACCAAACTGGTTGTTTGGCCTACTTACCATAGCAGCATTTGTCGCCTTTTCCATTATTGGGCTGCGCATTAGCCGTCGTTTAGTCGTAAGATTTTTCAGTCAGCATTCAAACAACGATGTAGTGAGTGCTTATCTGGCAGCGGTGGGAGTGTTTTACGGAATTACCCTAGGTTTAATTTCAGTGGGCACCTATACCAATTACTCCGATGCCGACAATACGGTTTCACAAGAAGCCGCGTCAGCAGGTGCATTATTTCGAGACGTGAGCGCTTACCCAGAGCCTACGCGCAGTGCACTGCGCAATCAACTAAAAGAATATATTCGCATAGTCGTTGACGATGTCTGGCCGAAACAGCGAGAAGGCATAGTCATTAATTACGATATCCAACAGCTCAACCGTATCAACACTACGCTGCTGGAATTTAACCCCAATACCGAGCGCGATAAAATAATACACGCTGAAACATTAGACCAATTCAATAATCTGCTAATACTAAATGATATGCGTCTGCAGAGCGTGCAAAGTGGATTACCCGCCATTATGTACCACGTTATAATTATCGGAGCATTACTGAATATCATGGTGAGCTGGTTATTTATTTGTGAAAATTTTCGCCTTCACAGTGTACTCAATATACTTATGGCAGCGCTGTTAGGTTTATTGGTTTATTTAATAGCGGCAATGGATAATCCGTTTCGCGGGGCCTACAGCATACAACCGGACGCACTCGAATTTGTACGCGATCATATTATGAACGATTAAAATAAATCCAACAAAAATTATTCGCTATATTTAATTTTTTCTCATTTAAAGAAAACGGCCACCGCCATTTCTTACAATGCACGCAAGTATTAAATATTAAATAGCGACTACTTTATATTTCACTGTTTAAACTTTTCATTGAATTATTGTGTTTACGATGAAGGATCAGTGCAATGGTGGCCACTATTGCCACACCAACAACTGCTTTGGTCACCACAGCTTGAGGGTTATGTTTCCACTCCGCCTTGATACCACTTTCAGCAAAAATATTGGGCACATGCCCTTGTGCCACATCAGTTACCAAGCCTTCTACAACATTTACTCGATCAGCTATTAATAAAAATAACCAATGGCCAATTTTGCTCTCGTTGTATTTAAATGCTAACCGGCGAATTCTGCCACTTAAGCCGGATGGCGGGGTGGAAGTTCCATAAACCGCTGTCAGATTGGGTCGCTCAGTTGATTGCAGTATCTCTAGATTACTGTTCTGCTGAGTCGGCCTCTCCCAATCGTAATCGTGAAAATCCTGGGTACGCTGCCGCATTGGATAGGTAGGATCATTTTTTGGATTTGCATCCACACCCCACCCTTTTATGTGCGACATATCATTCTGCTGCAGCTTATGTATAACGGGAGAATCTTCTTGCGCTGGCGATGATTCATCAGTGAAATGTTCCATGATCAGGCCCCTCTTTTCTTGGTTGATTTTTTTGAAGATCGGCTAATGAATTACTGATAGACGAGGTAATAAGTACTGGCTTGATGCAGTGATCTAACTTGTCTGAAAAAATACGATAAGCATCTGCCACTTCTTCCAAAGGAATGCGATGAGTAATTAGCGCTTTGGGATTGAGGATTCCGTTTTGTACGTGCTCAATAAGTTTTGGTAAGAGACGTTTTACTGATGCCTGATTAGCGCGGATGGTGATGCCCTTATTGAGTACATTGCCCATAGGCACAAAATTGCCAGTTGGCCCGTATACACCAACAATGGAAACCACACCGCCCTTTTTAACAGAATTAATAGCCCAATTAAGCGCAGTAGGAGAACCTGCCTGAAGCAATAATTTTCTACCAGTGATGGAATGCATAGCGCTGCCTGTTGCTTCGGCGCCCACTGCATCAATACACACATCTGCACCTAAAGAATCAGTAATCTTTTTAATAAAAACGACCGGATCTTTCATGGATCTGAAATTATAAGCTTCACATTTTGCGTAATTTTTAGCGAACTCCAAACGATAATCCAATTCATCAATGATGATGACGCGCCCCGCCCCAAACAACCATGAACATCTGGCAGCCATAATGCCAATAGGCCCAGCGCCAAACACCACAACTGTATCACCCACCTGAATGCCACCCATTTCTGCCGCTTGATAGCCGGTAGGAACTACATCCGTGAGTAGCACCGCATCATCTAAATCCATTCCCGGAGGAATAAGTGTTGGGCCAACGTCGGCATAAGGTACACGTACATACTCTGCCTGACCGCCATCATAGCCACCGGCAGTGTGGGAATAGCCATAAATACTACCTACTGCGGTAGATTGAGAGTTGGCTTCGTGGCAGTTGCCAAACAAACCTTGCTTACAGAAAACACATTTACCGCAAGCAATGTTAAAAGGCACCAAAACATGATCACCTACTTTTACCTTATGTACCTCAGAGCCTATTTCCATAATCACGCCTGTAAACTCGTGACCAAATGTCGTTCCCACGCGGGTATCGGGCACATTACCGTTATATAAATGAAGATCAGATCCGCATATACACGACCTCGTAACCTTCACAATCGCGTCTTGAGGATGAAGTATTTCCGGCATGGGCTTGCTGTGATCAGCACGAATCCTTCCCGGCCCTCTGTAATTCATGGCGAGCATATTAAGTCTCCTGTTCTGGTTGAATAAAGCGGCACTTACAGCACATTGTCTTTCAAGATTAAAACAAAGCTTTAACACTGTAAGTACGGTGGATC
>JANPKH010000423.1:0-22189 GCA_031425935.1 Gammaproteobacteria bacterium
CATTAGTTACCGTAAACTTGTAATAATGTGCGCCACCGAAACTGCGAAGCCCTGTGCTTTGAATAGACAGCCACGGCTGGGTGGTAGAGTTTTGTATGTCCGGGTTAGTACCTATTACGAAGCGGCTATCAAGACCTACAGCACCTAGCAATGTTTCATTCGCCCAGGACAATTCTTTCTGTAATACACCCCGGTATGTTTCATCCACATTGAATGACCAAAGATTGCCCTCTTCGTCAAGACCGGAGTTACCTGATATAGAGGTTAATTTTTTGCCATTCAATGCAGACAAATTAACTTGGATAGGACTGCTTATATGACAACCCCACGCCCATAAGCGGTCTGCGTCATCTAGCGCAAAGATTGTGCAATCGTTCGAGCTCATAGCAACAACTTTTGCACCATTTAATACAGAGGTGTCTACCAATCCTATTTGATACTGTGAGCTATTTGAGATAGTGCCGTTTGCAAGTTGATTAGCAGTATTACTACCCCATCCCCAAATACGGCCCTGGTCATCGATCGCGAAATAAGTATTCGTTGCTGCGATTAACTGCGTTAATTGCGCACCGTTTAACGGCGACAAATCTGCTTGTACAGGCGCAGCGTAACTAGAACCATTGTCATCGAGAACGTAACCGCGGCTTCCCCATGTCCAGAGATGACCTTGGCTATCTAAAGCCACACTATTTTGTGCTCCAGCCGCTAGAGAAATAATTTTTGCGCCATTGAGTGCAGTTGTATCTATCGTCGACGGGGCGTTTTCGCTTGGCGTTGAACTACCCAACCCTAATTGACTAGCATAGTTTTCCCCCCAAGCCCAAAGCGTGTTGTTCGCCCAAAGCAAAGTGTGGGATGAGCCAACCGCATAAATTGCAGCATCTGATTTAACCACAGTAAGCTGAACATTTTGCTGAAGGTTTTTCTCTATCAAGGTTACGGTTAAGTCTGTAATACCTTCAGCTACAGAAGTGAATACGCCTTCTGATGTGACCGTTGCAATAGCACTACTCCCCGTCCGGAATGCTAGTAATTCACTATTTTTACTGATGTTTACGCCAGCAAATACCTGACCTTGATAATCAAAAGTAGCTTTTACAGTAAGCTTAAATGTAGCTGGATCAACTCCCAAATTGCGCGTTATTGCCGCCGGAGTGACCTGAATTGCTGTGATGTAGAAAGGATCCACAGCAAAATCAAGATCATTCGTTGGATCTGACTCGGATATAACTTCAACGAAATCAGGTACGCCGTCGCCATCCGAATCTGTGTTATTGGGATTGGTACGATGGATATTCGTTTCATCATAATCATTGAGTCCATCTGCATCGCTATCGGCACTATCCAGTTTGGTACCTAAAGCAAGCTCTTCTGCGTTAGTTAAACCGTCACCGTCAAAATCTTCGCCACCATCATTGATGCCGTTGCCATCAGAGTCTGGATTAGTTGGATCCAGACCAAGAGCAACTTCACGCGCATTGGTTAGGCCGTCAGCATCGAAATCACCATTTAGCTGTAACACCTTGAGCTTAAGCCAATTTGAAGTCTGTAGACTCAGATTTTCGTATGTACCACCACTTACGTAAATTTCCAGTGGGCCACCATCTGCGGCGGACGTCCCGGTTGTAACCGGAATTTGTACTGATGGATTCAGCCAATTCAAACTTTGTGTCAGACGGATATCATTTTCGCCGTATCCATGAACTTCTCCACCAGCAATTAATTGGGCATCAACATTTGCAGCCAACTCCAGGGAAAAAGCTAAGCTGGAGCCTTCCAAAACATAGAAATGTGATGGAGGCACTATACGTACCTTGTCTGCGCAAATAGAAAGCTGCTGACTTAATACAGTGTCGTTTGCAGCTAAGCCGCGCAAAGACGAGGTGCTTGTATCTATATCCACACAACTGCCAACTGGCAAAGGGTGGGTGGGTGTAAACATTACCCAAGTCTCATTATCGTCATCGTCATTTTCGTAAGTAAATGTGCCTGCAACAGCATTGCCATTTAGCATGATGCGCGGGGCTGAGTTTGCTAAGTCAGCTACTATCACTTTGTCGTTGTAATCAAATTCGATAACTTCAATACGGCTATTTTCCTGCCCATAGATGCCAGACCAAACAATGGCTGGCTTCAGTTTGAGGAAGTTGAGCGGCAACACAGAATATTTCTGCAAGCTGACAAATGTGGGTATTGTGGCAATACCAGTTACGTTGATGGTCTCAACTTGATCAGTGGTTACAGTAAAGGTGCCATAACCCTGTACTAGCGCAACATCAGATTGATGTGGGTTTTGACCAATAACGCCAGCACCGCTAACAGTTGCACGCAATTGAATATTTGCAGGTGTAGTAGCACCTAAAGGATTAAGTTCATAAATTCGGTTGTAATATTTATCCACCAGTGTGGCGCTTACTGTCACTGTTTCGCCTACTTCCAAACGGCCTGGTTCACCGAATTCTGCATTAGTACGAGATACCATCTCAAAGTTAATCAGGAATGGATCAACTGCCATAACATCCAGATTAATGCTATTTGCAGCTACCATAGGACCATTGGCAATTAGTTGATAGAACGTATTAATACTGGCAAAAGGTGCAGGCATCACCAGCCCGGCAGCGTATTGACCGGCGGTAGTGCTCGCCACTATCGAAACCTGTGCTTTGCCGTGCTCTAAACGAATTGTAGCCATTTCACCACCGCCCACGAGCGGTGCCGAAGTTACTCCATTGGCGAATCCGAAATGGAAGCCTTGGTAAGGCAAAGCTACACGTATCACAGTGAGTGAGTCTTGTTCTGTTGGGTTGCCCCCTGCGTCATAACCGCTGGCGCTCAGCATGAACGCTTCACCCGCTTTAACACGATCAATATGGTTAAAGCGTACTTGCTGTGTTTCACCGGCCGCGACTCTTAGACCCATGGCAGTGTTGATCGCAGGAGCAGCACTTAACTCAGCACTGAGCTTGTAACGCCCAGCTTTAAGTGCAGAATTAAGCCCTAACCTTGCCAAGCCGAGGATATTGGCAGTGGTAGTAAATGATTGTGGCTGGGCATTTGCTGTATCTAAACTCAGGAGTTTCCACACAACCAGCTGGTTGGGCACACGACGATTAGTTTTATCAAGAATTTCTACTTGATAACTGATGTGATCACCCACGGTAATGTAGGACTGATTGCTTCCCGTTTCGCCGGCAGCAGTAAAGAATCTTAATGCGTTAGGTTTATAGGTTAGCTGCACTGCTTGTTCCGCAGAATCGGAGAATTGACCCAGGTGGTCGGTTAAGCGCACAAGGAAGCGGTATTCGTTACCCATCACCTCGGCGGCAGGTAAAGTAACGGTTTGGTTCAAGGTAGCGCTCGCCGTTACATCTGTTTGCGTAGCGAGACTTGCTTTACCTGAAGCAGGGTTAGTTTCTATTAATGAAACTGCAACCGGATCAATGCCGTCATTAGCTGCAGCAAAGCCTCTAACGGCTACATTAATGCGCTCGCTATAAAAACTATTGGCAGGATAGGCTAAGGATAATTTGCTGGCGTCCGGGGCCTTATCAACTAATACATTGATAGCGAGTTGTTGTTCAGTAACTTGACCTAGGTCGTCTGTAACCCTTAAACGAAGATTCTCAGGATGATCACTCGATACACGCTCTGCACGGCGATCTCGCACTGAAACATTGTTTAAGGACACTGAAATCGTTGGTTTTGTAAATGGCACTACTTGAGTGAATCCGTTCCAGATAACTTCTATTTTTTCTACCGCAACTTGATCTTCTACCCTGAGATTTAGTTTGAATGCACCCTGTTCTTGTACTTGAGCAGGTGTTGCGGATAAAGCAGTAATAGACGGTGCCGTATCTTCAATAACGCTATAGGTTTCACTCATGCTGGTGACATTGCCAGCCTTATCCTTAACTTCAAGGCTATAAACCAACACTTGATCTTTGCTAGCACCCTTTTCAGCGATATCTAAAGTGCCTTCTTCAAACCGCGCGGCAATAATTAAACCGTTGCGACGAAGAATTGCTGAGTCAACACCGCTTTCCGGGTCATTAGCAGAAACCTTCAAGTTAAAGGGGTGTTTCTCGATGATTCTTTTACCACTCAGTACCGGCCCAGAGAAGACCATTGGGCTGATTTGCGGTGAGTTACTATCTTCTATACGAGTGAATTGAACCGGTGTTGATTCGGTAAAATTACCAAAAGAATCTACAGCACGCACTTTTAGCCATCGACTAACACCTGCATCATAGGCACGATAAATTACAAATTCCGGACCGTAATGCTTGCCAATTATTTTGTATGAGCCGTTTTCTGCAGTAGCTTCTAGATACTCAACTTGATGTATGGGGAGAGAGCTATTTTTTACTTCTGCACGCAATTCAAGTGGTTTAGGTGCGTAAGTAGGCACCCCAGATCGAGGGCTAACAATCACGACACTGAATGGATTACCTGGCAGATTTTCACCCTGCAATACCACTGTGCGTGGATTAGAACGCATGACTGTGCCGTCGATAGTTTCAATTTCAGCAATCAGACTGAATGGTTGACCATTACGTAAGGTGGGTGGGACTAGCGTATTTAAGTGGAAAGGGAATTCGGCGGTGCCACCCAAAAGAACGTTATTACTACCCGTGACTCCATCGTTAACGTAGTAACGCACACTGTTAACCCGATCAGTTGCCGATAAGGTCAAGCTTATAGCGTTACCCTGAACAAACTTGGTACCTAAGGTAGGAGACAAGAGCGCACTGTTCGCGCTTATCAACTGACCATTTAAGTCAATAATCTTAACGCCGCCCTCACCTAAGCCAACTGCAAGGAAACCCTGATCTTCCACAAGGCTGGTAGCAATGTGTGTAAGCGCTATCTGAACTGTGCTATTAGGTGTCCAGGTTTTGGCATCCACAACACGAATTTCACTTGCAGTAGCGGTACGCTGCGCAATCCATAAATTTCCATTGGCATAGTGCATGGCATTGATGGCGACAGTGCCGGGAAGATCTAACACACTGTCCATCGAAGTATTAAGATCCAGACGATGAATGCTGGTACCTACATCAAAGAATAAATAATCCCCCGATACTGTCAGGTGGCGAATATTGTCCGCAGCCCCGTCAACCATACTGGAAATATCAACAGCATAGGAATTTATGGGTAATTTACCCGCTAAAATCCGGAAGAGCCGTTTATTAATCGTGCTGGCGTAGATGGTTTCGCCATGAGCCGCAAGGCTGATAATTTCTTCACCGGCAGGTAGAGAAACCTTGCCCGTTAAAGCCAAGTTATTTTTCTGCGCCAGGTGCAAATGATTACTTTCACTGACAACAATTTGCGTAGCTGTAGCGGCTAGTTCCCCGGCAACAACGTTATTGAATACTGTGGTGATATCAGCTTTGGCTACAGCAGTTTTTTGATCCAATTTCTTAGTATCTATGGCAGTAACCTGACGCATATCATTGTGCGCAAAATAGGCCTTATTGCTGTCCAGCAGAACTCGATTAGAGACTAAAGACCAGCCTGTTTCTGGATAGGGCTTTGCAGTCCAAGCGCCATCAACAAGACTGTAATAAAGCGCGCCGTAGGAACTGGCTGCGGCAAGGACTTGGCCATTAGCGACGGCCACATTCACGACACTTCCGCGTGGAGACTCAGTGCTATAAGCCACTGTTGGTTGGCCAACTTGTTGTTGCAGGCTGACTACACTGCCAGCACTATCGCCCAACCATAAGGCACCGTTAAATAGCTGCGCTTTAACGCCAGATACCTGATAGCGATTACTAAAATCAGCCACTTTTTGCACATGATATGGGTTGGTAACATCGAATAACTGGACATTGCCCGCCTCGGTGATAGCAACTAGATAACGGCCCATGCTGATCAACTGGGAAACGGCAGAACCTATATTACCTAATGATAAAGTTTGGCCTTGAGCATCAAACGATACGAGCTCCCCGTTTCCAGTACTGACATACCAATAACCGCCAGATTGAGACATGGCCAGCGGGTCAGTGAGCGCAACTTTAATTCCAGTAATCAATCCGACATCGATAAATAGCGCCGAGTCAGTGCGAAGAACTACAAATCCGCCAGCATTAGTTGTCTGAACATCCAAAGCTAATTCTGGATCGGTGAATGGTACACGGCTTATTTTGCCGCTATTGTCCTTCACCTCAAATTGCATGTTAGCGGCACTGATCCAGTTACCGCTCACATTCATAGCAAGTAATCGGCCATCAATAATGCAGAGCAGATTTTCACCACTTAAAGCAATATCGGAAACAACGCCTTTCAGTGGATAGAAGCTAAGAACGCCAAATTTTTCGGCGGGATCAATAATAGCCAGACCTTGATCTTTGAGAGCGACCAGCAGACGATCGCCCAGACGTGATATGGCAGTAATATCTGCATCCAAAGTTGCCACCAACAGGCCATTTTGATCGCGCAATTCACGGCCTTGAGCCAACCAGGCGGTAGTGACATCTGGCAACATAACCGCGAAATTCTTCCCGCTGGCAACGCTGGCTAATTTAATGCCCGCCAACACCTTAACAGTGTAAGAAGTAGTATCGGTATTGCCATTTTTGTCTGACAGAGTTGCGCTGACCGTAAATCCGGTAATGCCTTCTGCCACAACCATTGCCAGGGCCGAGCTTCCCGAAGCCAATAAACCTCCGTCTGTGCCACGAATTTCTATCTGGCTTTGGTATTGCGTATGCCCCACCACATCCATTTCATAATTAACAACACTGCCCGCAAAGACACTGGCGCTAAGGCCTTTGAGTTTCGGTTTTGGTAATTGTATTTGTGGGTAAAGCTGTACCGATACTTCGCTTTCGCTGAAATGATAGGTATCTCCCAAATAACCACGAATGCGTAAGGTGTAGGTATCCTTGATTTTTACGACTGGCAAATGTAGCCCTACAACACCACGTGAATCTTTCAGCAACACTCGACTAACGAGATTATGATTGAAATCAAACAGCGACACCTCGGCATAACGGAACGGATCAGTTGATGTGCCAACGGCTGAATTGCTGATGTTGTATCGGATATTTAATAATTCGCCTGATTTTGCTTCCGCATTATTTGTCGGAGCCAGGATAGTCACTGTGGCTGCTTCGCTGTTGTTAGCGATTAAGGTTAAGTTGCCACTTGCAAGGCTTACACCATTACCACTTTGGGCCCACGCCAATGTTGTTTCGGCAGTAGGCAGCGGTAACCATTGATAGCCGAGATTACCACTTAAGGCTAAAGACAATGATTGTCCGCCAGCAGTTAAGGTCTGTGATTGGATACGTGCTTGTGGTTGGGCAAGGCTAAGTACAGGAACCACCGCTCCTGCAACGCGAGTAGCTGTTACAAATGGCGAAGCTAAAGGTCCGGCCACAAGGTTTGCATCGACGGTAACAGCTTGTTTACGAGTGAAGGAATGCGAGCTGGCAACCAGATTAAGATTGCCACCTGCTAAATCTTTACGCGCGACCAACCACTGTTGCACACCGTTGCTGACACTACTCCAGGCAGGTACAAGCCCACCCGTTGCTGTTTCTATATGTACATTCAATGCACCTAAAGCATTAAGCGAAGGTGTTGCCGTCAGCACGACTGCCTGCGGCAAGTTTTCTACATCCACTGCAAGCGTGAATGCTTCTGAAGCCATTGCTATTGCACGAGCTTGAAGTGTGGTTACGCCATTGTTTTGTGCTGCAAAATAGATAGCTTGTGGCGACACCAGCAATTCATTCGTAACCGATGGGAAGATCCCTACTACTTCGTTATTTTGCAGTGCAAACCAATGGAAAGCTTCATTGGAATGAATACGGAACCAGGTCAGTTCATCATCGCCGACGGCGCGATCAATAACACCCGGTAATTCTTTAGCTGTTTGTAGACTAGCCAAACTGCCATCGCTGAGAATTTGGTAGCGCGAAAGTTTATTCGCCTGCCAGGTATGTAGGCGATCACCCTGAACATAGAAACCATTCAGATCGGTAAGCGCAATAAATATATCTTGATGTACTGCAGGTAACTCCTGCACCGAAACACTGAAACGGTACAAACCAGCTTCTGTCAGTACGTACATAAAATTGGCATCACCCTGCAACGCAATAATCGGGTCATTGATCGATTGCGCGAGAACAGGGACTAATTCCTGACCGACCATTGTTGCTGCCGACAAAGCACTGCCATAGCGCAACCATACAGTATTGCCAGAAGCTCCCACTAAATCAGCTGCCGTTGGATAGACAGCATCGGAAGTTGCGATGCCATGAGCCATCAAGGGATAACGTTTTAAAAGCTCAACACCCTCTTGCCTGATTTGTAGCAACAGCGCAGTGCCGCTGAACTGCATAGCCAGCACTTCACCTTTAACCGCTTCGTCAATAACGCGAGCACCCGCTACCAGGCGATATCCACCAGAGCGTTTATTGAATGCCACCAGAACTTGCTCTGCTTGCACAACACCGGGGATAACTAGTGTCGCGGCCAAACTTTCATTGGCATCGACCGCACGAACATATTCAGCAGGAGATGCATCGCTAAAGAAAGGCACTTTCACTAGCGAATGAAGGTCCTTCTTCTCATGATCTGATTTATCGCGCAGCACTGTTTCAACACTGACATTGCTGCCCTGTGCAGAAATATTTGTCACAAACTTGCCGCCCAGCGCGGCTTGCTGTGTCGTCGCTGATTCGGCGGGATCTTTCACCAGCAATCTCGAATCTGCCGAGAAATCAATCATTGACTCAGGTACTTGTGAGCTGACCCACAACGCAGAGCCCGTTAGAACTCTATTTTCTGGGAACAGTTGCACACTCACACTTTCATCAATGCCTTCATCATTTGCTACATTGAGGAATTTGTAGGCTTTCAAGTTGGCTTTCTGCAAACGCGCCAGGACAACTATATTTTCATCAATAGTTGGCAGCTTAAGCGTAACGAATTGACGCTCCGGATCTTTAACGCCACGTGTCAGATGCACGCTCACAACCGAAGTTTCTACGCCGCCAATATCGAGGAATAAATCTGCAGCAAGCACATTGCGCAGCAATACTTCAAAGCGTACAGATTCCCCCTCACGGAAGTTGCTGCCGTTAGCGGGAGATAAAATGTCGACTTTTGGTGCACCAGCTTCCGCATCATAGGGGTATAAAGTCACTGATTTAATTGGGCTAACATTGCCATTCGGATCAGTCGCGCGAGCAGAAATTGTAACGCCATTTTGAATGTCATCAGCGGATGCGACAAAGCTATAACGAGTTGGGTCCGCTAATAATTGCCAATTGCCGTTATCCCGTTTCACTTCTACGGATTCAATGCCATATTTATCAAATGCTTTTAAGATAACGTCAGTTTTTTCGCCAATAGCAACAAAATCACCATTGACCGGAGAAACAATTTCGAGGGTTGGCGATGTACGATCTAAATACAAGGTATAGGTTTGATCGAATACTTTGCTGTAACCAAATCCGTAAGTCACCAATAATTTCGCTTGCATTACAACTGGTGCGATAGGCTCACTCACAGACAAAAGGTCACGGATTTTGGGGTTAATAAAAGATGCAGAAACCTTACCATCCAAAAGACTATAGTTGGCTGTAACATCCGTGGTACTTAATTTAATTTTATCGATGCTGATTACAGTTTGTTTAACTAAATCTATATCACCTGCCAAATCAAAATGCACTTCGGAACGCACTGACTCCTCTGGTTCAGCGGGATTGGTATGGAATCTTTCAAGCTCAATTACCGGGTCGCGCAAGCTGGCACGGAACGCTTGTTCAATAGCATTACCAACGCTGTCAGTTGCTTGCATTTGCACTTCAAGGTACGCGTGCGGCTGCAGTGCGTCGTAGCTAAAAATAAATTCGCCGTTTATATTTTTATTAACTTTTAACCAGGTTGTATTAGCTGCTCCGAATGCTGTCGCTACGCGGTAGAAATAGTTTATAGCCGTTGCCGTCGTATAGTTATCAACAGCAGTGACTTTGAAGGTATAGGAACGTCCCTTAGTCAGCAGCATTGATGGATTCACCATCGCACCGTCACTCACACGCACTACACGAAGCTCACGTGGTGCAAGAGTATCTGGAGCATCAAAGCTTGCGCGATAAACACCGGCCTGCGTCAGCGAGGTGCCACGTGCCAAATTCCCTGCGCTATCTGCTATTTGATTAATAACAATATTGTAGGAAGCATTACTATCGAAACGCTCACCGTTTAAAAGTCGCAAGCTAATAGCTTGGGGGGCAACATTCACCAATTCGAAACGCGCACTGACATCTTCGTCGGCGTGAGCAGTGTAATCGCGGTATTGTTTGATCACGCTAAAGCTTCCGGCTTTTACAGCTTCATTGAAAGCCAAACGTAAAGGCTCTGCCATTGCAATAGCATTGAAACCCTCCCGCCCTAACAGCTGGCTTGCAGCCGTATCGTCGACACTGGTTAAAAGTTGTGAGGCAGCCGCATACACAGCTTCATTAGTATCGGCACGAAGAATCACTATTTGATATTTTTTGCCTGGTATTGTTATGGGTGAATTATCAATAATCAATTTGCCCGCCACCAAACGATGCGCAACAAGATTATTTTTATCAACAATAAAACCTGCGTTATCCTGGAACAAATGTGCTGCCAATTTGCCTTCTAAACCCAGGCCTTCGACGGTGATTGTATTACCGCCACTATCACTCAGTGCTTTATCCCCACCGATTAAATTGTTAGTCGTAATATTTTGAATATTAATTGCTTGGGTAACCAGCAAGGCTGCAGGTAAAGCTACAGTTTGCGCATTTTGCTGTTGCGATAAGTGCAAGGTTTTTAGACCCGGCACTGAGAAAGCTCCGGAAAAATTCAGCTCAGTACCAGTAGTGTTAACAGTAAACTGCCCGGGCATAAGTGACAGTTCGCCCAGCGTAAGCTGATCAACCAACTGCAATTGCTGGCCTAGTAATTTGTATTCCGTAACACGGTTGGTAATGCTATTGCTCGGACTTATGGAAAGCACGCGTATGGGTGATAAACCGAACAGTGGTTCTGTTTCCAGCGCCCACGGCAAATCTATTTTGACACTAGCACCGTCAATATTATTTTTTGGTTGATTAAATAATTCAACACTGTAAATACCGCCCAACTGATAGCTGTTGCCATACACCTGGAACTGAAGTTCATTGCCTACCAGCAGCGTACTACCGTTCAAAGTTTGCGCGGTGTTTGTCGATTCCACATTGATCAGTACATCCGACCAATTTACCGCAGCACCTGCAATACCCACCGCTAAAGATGCGACTTCGGAAGCAATTTTTTGTGGCATGACTTGCCAAATATTATTAAACGGTAAACGCGTGTTGTAGTAATTACTGCCTACTCGCCATTCCAGCAAATCGCCACTAAAACTTAATCCCTGGAGCGCACTTACACTTGTTGCGCGAATATCACTTAAGGCTATCAGATTGAGTTGTTGCCCCACACGATTGGCATCGTATACGCTTAAACGCTGTGCAGATTTATTGAATGCAATTAATAATTCGCCGTTGAGTACTGCAGCATCTTGATTTAATAAAGCTTGGCCAATAACTGCTTGAACACCTTTGCCATTTTTAAATGCTTGTGTATCGTAAACTTCGATAAATTGCGCGTTTCTAACCAATAAACGCTGTCCATCTAATGACAAAGTTTGCAGGCCAACAATTGAGCTTGCGAAATCTTGCGCAACAACATCTAACTGCTGATGACGTCTGAATGCGATGTGATCATTGTTATAAAGAACAAAAATACCATCTTGATCAACATCGACAGCCAATGAGTTTTGACCAAGCGCGATTGTTTGAATGTTTGAACCGCGAATGGCTGCACTGTAAATAGTGTGATTGCCAATACCTATCCAATTATCACCCGCTAGATGTATATCACTTATCGGTAAACTGGAAGGGTTGTCAAAACGGTTTACCAGCGTGGGCGCGTAGAGATTACCGAGATCATAGAAGTAAACCACAGGGCGACCTTCGTTAACCAAAAGCGCCATGTATTTATCACTAACAGCAACATTAATGATGGAGCCTTTTACGGCATTAGTCGCTAGCAAAAGGGGCACATCACTTTCTTGCGTACCGGACAAATACCAACTGTTAGATAAACCGTTGAAGTTACCAAAACTTAACAACAAATGATCGTAACGTTTAAAACCTTTTGCATCTGATAGCTGTAGTTTTGAATTGAGTTCAATAGTTAATTCGGTATTTACAAACGCATCAGCGTGGGAGGTTAAGTTACTCAAGCTTATAGTCAGTTGCCCCAATGTATTATCAGGCAGACGGAAGCTCAATAAGCTGGATGACTCAACATGCACATCGCTCACCGCTTTATTGTTCACCATGACTTGCGTATTAACGCTTAAGCCACGACCTTGCAGAGCAACAGTTTCACCGGAATTAAATAAATAATGTTTGCGTGTAATATCAAATTTACGAGTAACGCTATCGTAAGCGCCTATGCCATCAATGGTTGGATCAGCAATATAGGTAAAGACTGCGTGGCGACTATCATTGAGTAAACCATTGCGAACTTGTAATCCCAGCACATAATTATCTGCTGGCGATTTGGCAAGTGCTGGCGAATGGAACCGCAATTCACTCGCGCTCACGAAAGTAATATCCGTTGTCGCTATAGCTTTACCGCCAAGGAAAACTTGCGTGTTCGTTGAGAAATTCTCACCGTACAGAGTTAAACTATCGCCACCGCGCCAGCTGGCATATTCAGGCTGTATGCGCACAATTTCAGGCTTGGTTTCAACTGCGGCAACAAATCTGAAACTGTAATCAGAGCCAAGTGTTTTTCCGTGAAGATCGCGAATAGCACCAGAAGCAGTTACACGATAACGGCGCCCATCGACAAAAGATTGCGATGATTTATAAATTAATTTAGTGCCGCTGTTATTGATTTGCGAACTTATAGTGCCCGCCAGTTTTGCACCATCAAGAGTAACGACAAGCAACTCATCTTTACTGGTTTGTAATTGTTGTGCATCCAAAATACGATTGAACCGAATTTCAATTGCCGCATTGGCCGACACAACTGCTTCAGCATAAGGCAGATGATTAACGATCACCAGATTGTCTTGAACAATGGTATTTAAACGCCCGCCAATTTGATTAACTTTAGATGTATCTGCAAACGGATTTTCCGTTGGCTGACCATTCAAATAGGCAAAAGTAGAACCGGCATATAGTGCGCGCGGATGAAATGCCACACTGCCAATATCACCCATAACCGAGAAATAATTTTTCATTTCTACAGCAGCTTTATAGCGACCTTCCAGCCACGGCGATACATCATAAAGTTGTAAATCACCCTGCCCCGCGGCCACATATAAACTTTGACCTTGCAGAATCATCTGGCCAGCATAAATATTTCCGTTACGAACCAGATAAGCCAGATTGAGTGAAGCTACAGGCACAGCGCTGCGCGCTCCCTCTTCTTGATAAAGTACAACGGATCCATTAGTGCCTGTAGACACCAGGATGAGATTATTTTTTATCAATAAATCTCGCGGTTTAAGACGATTACCGCCCTGATCAACAGTAGCAAAATCTCGCACTATTCGATATTCGCCGGAAACCAATTCAACTTCTACCACTCGGCGTGAATCGGTAAGCGCTATCCATAAACTGTCGCCCGCTACGCTGATTGCATGGGGGGTTGCTTGTAATAACAAGCGGTCAATAGTCGTGAGTTTTTGTAATGTTTTCTCTGCAGTCAGCTGATAAATTGCAACACCATCAGTGCTCGAAACATAAAGCAAATTATCATGTGTTGTTATATCTCTAATTTGCCCCGGTAAGGTTATATCATTAATCAACAAAGGATCTGCAGGTAAAGTGGTATCGAAGTGATACAAATGATTACCGCCTGCGGCAAACAAATTATTACCCATACCTGTTAGCGCGACAAAACCAGTGGGGCTAAGGCCGCCAGTTACGTCAAAGTGATAAGGATTTAATTTAGCCGCAAATTCTTTTTCGATAATAACGGGATGAACTGGATCGGAAACATTGGTAATAATTAAACGCGCAACATTGGCTTGCAATTTTTTGGCAAGACGTCCTTCACGATTAACAACTTCATACTCGCCACCAGTCACTGTGTAGAGAATTTGATCCTGTAAGTAAACCGCCGCAATCGGGCTAGGCTTATCTGATGCAAGATCGACAGAACCGGTTTCCCTGCTTGCATAGAAATAATCAATCTGAGAAATCGCAAACTCGCCAACAAATTCAGAGTTTTCCGCTTTAATTTTTGCGAAGCCAAATGCATTGGCTGGAGCGCGAACCTGGATATGATTTCCGCTCAGTACACGCAAGTCTCCGGCTTGTCTGTCACCAATAAAAACCTTGGTCCCGTAGCTAAAACCGCGACCAAATAGATCAATAACATTGCCGCCTTGTGGTGGTCCGCGCACTGGATTTACATCTTCAATAACCACACGTGGCAATACAACTACAGCACCCTGTATGGTGTAAGCAAGATTGCCCTTGATAACGCGTACAGGTAGTGCAGCCACATTGCTACTTAGGAATAATCTAGGTACATCAACCGTAATCCGCGTATCGCTAAGCTGCTTAATCGCTGTTGTGGCTAACGGAGTTTCACCGATAAAAATTTGTAAATTTGTTGCAACATTGCCAAAGCCACTGCCGTTAATCACAGCCTGTTCTGTACCATCCGCATGGAAGAAATGTCCACCGACAACTTGATTAAGCATGCGCTTAACAGATGTGATTTTAGGGCTGGAATCACTCCCTAAATCATAAGTTGCACTTGTAGCAGAAATTAATGCTTCGCCACTGATAGCCCGTAAATTATTGGTGACATCTATTTGGACTCTGTTACTGACTATATTGGAACCCGTAATGCCCACTTCAATGTAACCACCCGCGAGAGTATTCACTCCGTTTAAGGTGAACTTGTCAGCAGCCAATTGCACACCATCACCACCAGAAACTGAAATGGCGTTGCGCAAATGCGTTGGATCCGTATTGATAAGATTATTCAGCTGTATACGAATTAAATCGCTCGCACCTAAACGACTACCGCTGACCGGTTGAATACTGCTAACAACAAGACCAGGGCTACGACTATCCAATACGCCGTTGCTGCCAGCAACAAACAATCCACCGCTATTGGACACTAACTCCGCATTCGCACTTTCAGTGGCATCCCAGTAATTAGCCACAAAAGTTCCATCCGCTTGGGCGCGATGAACAACTCGCTGGCCATCAGCTGTAATCGTGATCTGGCCATGCTGTACCGTCATAGACGCACTTAAGCCTAATACTGCGCCGCGCTCAAGAGCTTGTATTTGATAACTTTCTTTGTTCGGCAAATTAGCGAAAATTACCAGATAAAGTTGGTCGGCACGCTTCAGCAATACGTAAAGCTTGTTATCAAGCCATTGCACATCTAAAGGTTGCCCCTGAATAGCGCCCGTAAACACTATTGGGCTATAGCCTTCCGGAGGATTTAATTCATCATCATTCAAATTAAAGAAGCGGACAAAACCACTGCCCAGATCGTCGGCGACGGACATTGCCAAAATTCGGTTAGTCGGGTTAAAAGCCACATCAGTGGCCTTATAGCCGGGTACCGGAAATGTGTTCAATAATAATGGTTGACGCGGATCAGTCACATCTACCGTCATTAACCCATCATGGCCTGCGGCCAGGAACGCGGTATTACCCACAACAACGACACCTGTCACTGGGGAATTGGTGCGCATTTGGCTTAAACGAACTGAATTTTCCCAAATATTGATATCAAAAATTTCAAAACCATAAGGCATCAAGAAACGATTTTTATCTGTCGGTTGAGCACCTGACTGCACACCCACAAACATGGTATCCCCAATTATTTGGGCACCGCCTATCACATGTGGCGGGTAATTTGGCAATCCGATGGAGCGCCCTTCTGGCAAGGTGTAGGAAACATTGCCGACATGTTTTTGCTGGCCATTAATGACTAAATAAATGTTATAGAGTCTTGGTTCAGTCACTGTCGGTAGACGGAAATTAAATGTTTTTAAATTTTCAACGTTATCCTTCAAATCAACATTCAAGTCGTCCGTATTAAAGGTTTGCTGCCCGTCAGCAGAGCGCATCAAAACCTTGGTGCCAGGCAAGATCACACCCAGAGATGCGGTCACTTTCACCAAATGGCCACCCTCTACATCTGCCGTTTCAGGGCTGACTTTGAACTGTGCTAAATCCAGCTCGTCACCGGTGACTACCCCACCAAGGAATTCAGCTTCCAATTGATGATCTTGCACCCTGATATGATGCTGGCCGAGGGCCAGAGGCAATAAATTAAGTGCTCCAACAGGTATTTCCAACGTTTTTTCGTCTATCCAACTTAGGGAAACAGGAAATTGGTCAATATATACTTTCAGATCAGAAGAGTTACGGAAACCTGTACCCAAAATACGAATCGGCTGTTGATTGCCACGATGATAATTACCATTTACCACTGTATGGATAATTGGCTGGGTTGCGACAAGGTCTGCTTGAGTAAAGTGATGAACGTATTTTGACCATTGCCCGGTGCCTCGTAGATTTCGCGCACCATCAATAACAACTTCATAAGCAACGCCATTCACCCGATCAAACTCAATGCTAAATTCTTCTGCAGCGGAATTTACTTGTGTGTTAGCAGTAACCTCAACTGGAACTTCAACATTGGTATCCATTCGCGTGACACGCACAACAGCGGGTTGCTGCAAGGACTCCAGTGTCATGGGTTCGTTGAAGGAGACTTTATAAAGCTCCTGAGCTGCAAGATAACCGTTTTCCACAACATTACTGCTAACCACAATTGAACCCGGTAATTGCAGAGTACTTAGGCCAGAACGTTGCCCTACTGCAACCAAACGATCTTTGAAGTAATCCACTGCCTCGATATTCTCTACGTTACCCGCTGAGACAACTCGAGGCTTTAATGGGTTAGCTATATCCAGCACTACAACGCCGGAATCTGCAGACACAAATAACAAATTACCAAATAGTTTTAAGCGCAAGGCATTACCAGCTGACGCTTGTAATTGTCCATCAATAGCGAATCTTATTTGTTGTTCTGGACGGTTCTTATCAAAAATTTCAACACCACGAGAGCCGAGTGCCGCAATTATGTAATTGCCATAGTTAACTACATCAAACACATTGGCATCCATCTCATAAGTGCGCGCGAGATAAGGATCAAACACATTAATTGCTGTAATTTGATCCTGATTGCCATTGTGGAGACGATCAGCATTGGTTTCCTTAACAAATGGACAGTCTTGCCAGAGAATGCCGCGTGACTGGCCACTTGAATACATCCAACCAGCATTGTCGTAATAAAGCGCAACACCGCCACCCAAATGGTTAATAGACCCCATGTTTACCGGGTCTGTCGGATCACTTAAATTGGCATCGTATACTTTATTGCCATCACCTGGACCTGGTGCAAATGTACAAGGATCTTGAGGTTTTTCGGCTGTTACATCACTAAATGCACTACCAAAAAGCGCATAACCGCGCTTTTCAAGGTTCTGCAGCATGCCCATTTCAACAAATGATTCGCTAAGGACTTGTAGACCATTTTGTTCGTCGAGATTCAGGCGAGCTACACCACCATGTCCATTAGCCGCATACAGACGTTTACGCCATATACCGTTTTCCAACTCGCGAGTTGTTTTAACACGGATGGAATCCACTGAAGTAGGAATATAGGTGCCAGTTAAACGTGCAAGATCAGCCTCTTCCGCGTCAGTCAGTGGTAATACTAATGCGCCCACGGCATTATCACTATTTAGCTGCTTGCCGATTAAAACCTGCAAATTCACGAAGCGCTTTAATTCAGCCGCACCATCTCTGCCACTTGGCAATGAACCGACACCGCCCACTAATAGTGGATTGTGTGCCTCCTGCACGTCAAAACTGAGCGCTCGCCAGGATTCAGGAATGCTTAACCCGGGGATGATGTTTGTCGATGGATCGGTAAGTTGATCAAGCTTAAAGCTCTTATGAAAGTATCCCGCAGCCGCCAGTGCAACACCTGTTTGCTGGTCGATCGTAATATCAACAGGGTTAGACTTGGCTGCTTGAGCCCTGGCCAATAGCTTAATACCATAACCAAAACCTGCCTGACCTGAAAGCTCACTCACTTGACCATAACTATCCTTTGCCGATACCGTCTTCTGGCCTGGCGAACCGCGCGGTACCTCTATAGTCATCTTATTGCTGGAAAAAACATTAATCACGTGAACAGGGCTAGATCCCACCATGAAACTGGCGCCGTCCATAACTGTATTGCCAGGCTCGAAACCTTCTCCATATACGGTAACTGTAGTACCACCAGCCAGTGGTCCCCAAAGCGGTTCTAATGAGCTGAGACGAATAGGTGCATCGACCTGCAATCCACCGCGCAAACTTACCGTTTCCTTCACACCATTAAAATCAATATGCGCAGTTATATCGTATAACCCGGCAGCTGCAATGGCAGGAACCTGAGCTTTAACAATACCTATACGACTATCTTGCTCACTGCGCTCAACGGATTCTATAACCAATTCCCGCGTGCCGACAAAAAACTTAATCCGCTCTTTTGCTATCGGAATACCATTCATAGAGATGGTAATTGGCGAAATTTTTGCAGCTGCAACGCGGCGTGGAACCACAGAATCAATGGTTGGTGCCTCAGGTCGTGCAGCGCGGTAAGTCAAATTAACCTGCTGTTCGCTCAGCAATTTATACAGTGTCAGAGACACTTGATTTAAAGGTTTAACCGTTTTCAAGCCAACTTCAACAACAACCTTAAAAGCATCTCCCGCCGTTAATGCCACAGGTTCTTTCAAGGTAATAATTGCATCGTTATTGGTAATTAATACGGTAGCAGGCAACGATTTTCCTGCTGCATTGACTACATAAAAATACTGTTCATTACCCGTAGCAGCAATATCCTTGTTAAAACGTAATCGGACTTTAAGCTTGCCGTCGGTGTCGCGGTCAAGAATGCGATTGACAGGGTCTACACCATGTAACTTCAACCCAATGTCAGGCGTTTCTTGCAGGACACTATTACCGGAGCCATTTTTTCCGCCAGCGATTACCGAGTAGGCAGTACCTTTAACGACCTGAACAAAACTTTTGCCATAATTTTCATAACCACCAATACGTATGGGTTTAAGCGGATCAGTAACGTCTACTGTCATTACGCCGCGCGAGCCTAGTGCCAAATAAGCAACGTTACCATTGACGGACACGTCATATACATAACCAATGTTATTGACACGCGTAATGATGCGAGGATTATCCAGATCCGCCAAATCCACAATGACCAAACCAGCGTCACCTGCCGCCAAATAGGCTATATGTCCTTGCACAATCACTCGGGCAGCCGGGATATCCAAAGTACCGCGCAATATCAGCCCTAGCTGAGGATTGCGCTCAATCAGTTGGAAACCGCCACCGCCGTGAACTTCTTTTTCCAATAGTTTTTGCGTACTAAAATCGTAGTCGCCGCCAACTAACGCATAAACAGAATTATGGCCCGCTGCTTGTGCAACACTCGCCACATCCAAGGCCTTTTTGTTCGATGGTAATGCCAGAGAATCCGTCAAATAGGCTTTGGTTTGTAAATAACCATCTACAACACCAAGGCCTTTTTCGGCCATAGCGACTAGCACCTGGTTATTGATAACTTTTACGCCTTTGGCGTAACTGGCATCCAGGGGAAGGGTTTTTACAATAGTCGCCTTGGCAAGATCAACACCATTGCCATCAATATCTATGGCGACAATAAAGAGTGTTGCGTCGCTGATACTACTGCCAGAAATTTTCGCGGCAGTAACAAATAATCGATCCTGGTTATGTTCAAAATAGGCATCAATACCTAATGCGGAATAACCGGAAGGCAATTGAATTTGCGTGAGGATACGGTCATCTACACCATCGCGATCAACGTCGACAACACGCAATAAATCATCGGCATTTTTAACATTCACTGTATCGGCAATAAGCGCTGAGGAATCAATATTGTAAATGACAACTCCCGCAGAACCAGCGGCGGCAAACAAATAGGTGCCTGAAGGGTCAAGCGTTATGTCATAAAAAGTATTTTTACTACCTTCTATGTTTGCTTTAACTGGCTGCAAGTATTCAAAGGATTTTTCCAGTGTGACGCTTTGACCATTGTCCAACTCAACCCGGATATCGACTAAACCTAAATGACCAGGTGGAGATATAAATTCCAATTGTTCCGGGCTAATAACTTTTGTATTTTCAACAGAAACTAAATCGTTATTAATAAAAACTCGTGTACTCAATCCACCGCTGACAAAACCTTTGCCGGTTATAACAACGCGTGTTCCGCCATTGGCACTGCCAAGATTTGGGCTAACATCATTAAGAATAAGTGGCTCAACATATTGCACCGCACCCAATCGATTAAGACGTCTACCGTCAGCTTCGATAACCTGTAAAGTTGCGGCGCCAGGATAATGTTTAGGTGCAGATAATGTATAACGTATCTGGTTATTCGTAAGCGTTTCTTTGGTAATAATGGCCGCGGGTTCACCAGATAAGAAAATACTGGGGTTTATACTATTTACCAATACAACCTTAAGCTCACCACCATTAACCGTAATTGACCCAGGTGCAACACTGATTAATTCTAAAGGCAAATTAGAAGTTTTCCCTGTTGTGAAACGGAGGTTGTGCTTAAACAAACCTTCTGTACGACGACTACCAAGCTCTGGTTTTAATTCGACGCGATATCGACTTTCTGCATTCAGAGATGCATTGGGTTTTATCAATATAATTCGTGAATCATCAGCATCCAAAGCAGCAGAAAAAGGTGTCGCTACGCCATTCGTGGAACTATCTTCTCGAAGTAATGCTAAATAACGAGATAGGTATTCATTTTGCGTTTGCAGCAATGGAATATGTACTGGATGCGTTAAGGTCACGCGAATTGTTGTATCGCGCGCTACCCCAACGGCACCCTCTTCAGGAATACTGGCGACAAAATCAGGCGTCATGGTGTCCGTTAATTTCAACAAACTATACCCATCACCTGGCGCAACCAAAGCAACTATCCCGTCCTCCGTATAATGAACAGGCTCAACGTACTGCATAGGAGAAATATTAGGATCGGTGGGAGCAACAATATACCCACTGCCATGCTTATATAGGCCACAGTCTGTAAGCAATAACGCATCTAATACGCCAATCAAATCTGTATTGCTGGAATCAATTAAAGTCAGGAAGTATTGAGACTGCTGAGGAGCACAACCTTCGACACGCAACTGCGCCACAAGTGTGCCAACGGTATCCATTTCAATTGCCATACCTGGCAGTGGGAAACCATTATCAACGTAGCGCCCTAAAGACCTGGCGTTATCAGGATTGGTAAAATTCACCAGGCTCAATCCTGCTGGCGTGAAGGCCAAAGTATCAAGAGCTGCGACCGGAGTCTGTATACCAAAAGACGGTTGGCTCACACCAGGGAATAGTCTTAAGTGAGCTGCCTGCGCACCTAATTGCGGCAGGCTAGGTTTAGTCAAATCATAGGTAAAGTTAACGTTGGTAGTAGTGACATAAAGTCGGTCACGAATAACTGCAATATCAACTGCATTTAGCGCTGTATGTTTACCTTCGAACAGACCTTCTGTAATTCTTCTAATAACAGTAGGTTTAAGGGGATCAGCCAAGCTCAAAACAACAACACCTTCACTGCCACCGTTGGCAATGAGAAGCCCGTCTTTAATCAAAAGCGATTTTGGTGACTGTTTCAGCGGTAAAGGTAACTTATATAGGATATCGCGATCTTTCGTTGTATTGCTGTTTCCAGCTCCGGGCAAACGATTTTCACGGTCATATACCAGCAACCAGGTACGGCCTTCATAGGGAGTATCGATAAAGGGAAATTTGTAGCCTTCTGCCGCAACATAAAGATGATCAACACCTAAAGCCAATGCCGATGGGCTCAAATCTTGGGGCAAATCGTAATACCCCAACCCCAGCATAGGTGCCGCGTTTTCTAAGTGGTCACGATCATAATGAACCAGGCTGATCCAGCCTGGAGTCACAAAATGTCGTAATTCATCCTGCTGCGTAATAAGGGCAGGTATTGCGCTGTTATTCTGGTCTTTTGTAGGTGC
>JANPKH010000424.1:0-7218 GCA_031425935.1 Gammaproteobacteria bacterium
GGTATCCGCGCGCACTGGAAATGTTTGGCGCCTCAGAGGGTGGTGAGTCCAATTTGCAGTTTAGCTTTAAAACCGTATCCAATTCTGAAGCAATAAAAAGCTACATAAAAGAAGTAGATTCTTTAATGCGGCGAATTAATATCCAGATTCTTATGACCCAGTACCCTGGGTTAAACAAAGAAGAAGCTACGAAAGCACTGGAGCAGAATAGTCCATTGTACCTGCCCTCCCCTAAATTTCTGCGTATGCGATCTACGCTTGAAGATGTAAAAGAACATAGCGTTTATGACGTAAACGGAAATCGCATTTTACATGAAGATTATTCCGGTTACTTGGCAACTGTTTTGCCATCGCAATTTTTTACCACTGATTTTTGTAAAGGCTACTTGGCGCGTTATGCGTTCTAAGTTAACTGTTTGTTAAACCTATTAAATTACAACAGCTAAGTGCGGTTGTTTCTAATAAACCTGTTGTGGAGGGAATGTTATGTTTGATGTAGCAATTATTGGTTCGGGTATGGGGGGCAGCGCCAGCGCGACCCTGTTAGCAAAATTAGGCTACAAGGTAGTGCTATTAGAAAAAGGTAAGTTACCACGCTTTGTGATTGGTGAATCTACTACGCCGCTAATGAGTAAAAAAATTCGCTATTTGGGAAAAACCTATGGTATTCCCGAGTTTGTGCAGATGGCAACTTATGACAGCATCAAAGAAAACAATTTGCCATTTACCTGTGCTCCCAAAGAACTCTTTCATTATTTTTGGCAAGAGCCAGGCCAAACGGAAGCGGCACCGAATGGTGTTATCCGTGAAATTATTGTGCAGACACCGGAAGTTGATACACAGCTTTTACGCGGTGAAAGCGATAAATATATGGTCGACGTGGCGGTTCAATACGGCGCTGATTATCGCGACTTGACCGACATAAAAGACCTGCATTTTTTAGATGATAAAGTTGTGCTCGACTGCCAATCAGAAAAGTTGGGGAGCTATTCGCTTGAAGCAAAATTTTTGATTGACTCATCTGGTTTCAAATCATTGATTTCGCAAAAATTGAATTTGGCAATGCCCATTAGTGAATTGGATATTCCCCTACGTTCACGCTCAATTTTTACGCACTTTGTAGATATTAATAGTTTCGAAGATGTCTCAGGTGCTAGCAATGAATTCATAAATCGATCACCTGTTGGTCGTGAGCGGGCAACACAGCATCACTGTTTTGTAGGCGGTTGGGTGTGGATTATTCCTTTTGAAAATGGAGTTACCAGCGTTGGGTTAAATCTCGATATGGATGTATTTGGTGAAAACGATTTATCGGCCGAAGCTGAGTTTTGGGAAATTATATCGCGTTACCCAATTATTCATAAAATGATTGAGGGCAAAAAGGCATTGTTCCCACTTATTAAAACTGGACGCATTCAACATCGAACGCGTGAAGCGGTTGGTGATCGTTGGGCAATGTTGCCAGGTGCAGCGGTAGGTGGCGACGCATGGTTTAGTACCGGCCTTGCTTTCACGCTTATGTGTGCACATCGTATCGTTGATTTATTACATACAAAAATGTTACCGAAAGGAAATTTTTGCAAAAAGATTTTAAGCCAATACGAAACGGCATTGTTTAAAGAGTGGAAAATCTCTTGCACCATGATCGATGGAATCTACAAAAGTCTAAAACATTTTGAAGTCTTTAAGTATTACTGCTTCTTCTGCTTTATGGGTGCAGAAACGTTTATTTATCGCGGTGGCGTGAAGCGTCCGCACGATATGACTAGCCTGTTGTTGAGTGCGGGCGATCCAGAATTTATGGCGAATTTTGAAACGTTCTACGCGTTGGTACTCAAGTTGAATGCAGCTGAAACTGTTCCTGCTGAGACAGTTGAGTATATGCGTGAATTTGTACAAGAAAAAATGAAGATCTATAACTACAGAGATTATGGCAACCCAATCTTTGGTGGTGTGCACAAGCGAATTGAAGGGGAGCGGCCTGAGTATGTCATGGAACCTTCCTACTCTGAATCTGAAAAGATTGAAATGCTTGAAATGGCGGAATAATTAGCGAGTTATTTAGGAGTTTAGCTATGACCGAACACAGCACATTTTGCCACGCACCTGTTATGGAGTGTGAAGCCCTTGTTATAGGCGGCGGTATTGCAGGCTGCTGGACTGCATTAAAACTTGCCGAGCGCGGGATAGATACGCTGCTGATGTTCTACACGGAGACGGATCGCGGCGGGCGCTTAGGTTCAACAAATCTTTCTGTGGGCGCTATCAGCACTGCGCCTATTACTCGTCAAGACTATACAAGCTGGCTTGACGAACTGGGTCGCGGACAGGTTCAGCACTCAGTTACGCAAGTTACGGTTGACTATTTAGAAGAGGAGATTAATGCGCTTAAAAAATTTGATCCGCTGAAACAAATCGAATTGGGTCTTGCGTTAGCATCGGGCACCGGTAAGAAATTGGTAGACAAATTATTAGAGCACCTTAGATCACTCGGAGTGCGCGTAATAGAAGATGGGTGGATTGTCCGTATCGATGCAACAGAAAATGAATGTCGTGGTGTTCAATATCAACAAGGTGATCAGTTAGGTGTTGTGTCAGCTGCAGCAATTGTTTTAGCTAACGGTGGTTATTCCGGGCTATTTCATGGTGCGGTGAAAACAGGAACCTATGGCTCCATTCACGCGCGATTCTTGCAGGCCGGCGGCAAACTGAGTAATTTGGAATTTGTTTTCAAACACGGATATGGTCAACCTGATTTAGGAAAGCTAACACCCACCGAAGAGCTTCCTGGCGTAGAAATTTATGATGAAGATGGCGGCCATGTATTGTGGCTTGAAGAAGAGCTTTTTTATGGAAGGGGTACACACAATCACTTTCAAGCGTTTATGACTTGGCGAAAAGACGAAAATAAAAAACATTTTGTTGATTTTCGCTACTGCCAATTTCAGCGCACTTTAAAGTCTGTTCTTAACAAACCTTCTCTGGTCACGGGTAACTTTGATCGAAGCGAGTACAGCGAACTGGACGAGTTCATCGAAGCCGAGCAGAAGGAAATTTTTTATGATTGGCTAGACTCGATCGCTAACGAAAAGCAAGCATACTCCTTTGCGGAATTCAACAAAATTAAACCGCTGTTGAAAGCAAAATGCCTTAGCGATAAACATCGCATCCGTCAAATTGCCTATTTCTCAATGGGCGGCATAATGCATCACGGTTTTTTAACAAATTTAAAAAACGTATATGTCAATGGCGAAGCCATGCATGATTATGGCGCGCATAGAGTGGGCGGACTGCCTTGGTCACTGTATTTGTGTGCGGCTCGAAAAATTGGTGACGACATTGCAGCCATTAAAAAAAGTGGTGGGCTAAAGAACTCCGCAGTAGAAGTTACTTCGTTGCAGTCAAGTTTTGATTTATCTCTTCTCGAAGAAATTCAGATAAAGCTTTATGAGTTTCAAGAGCGTGGAAAAGACGAACATGGTCTTGAAGTATTTTTGCATTGGTTACGCTCGCAAAGAAAAACGTTGCAAGAACAAGCGCGAACCTCAGATGATTGTTACGCCTACCTATTACTTGCAGAAGCTATTGTTCAGTCATCTATAGCTCGCAAAGAAAGTCGTGGTTGTTTCTTTCGCTCCGACTATATGCAGGAAGATTATCGTTTGGATAGGGTCAGAACCATTGCTTTCTATGACACTGAAACCGACGCGATTGCTGTCGATTGCGTAGACAAAGCAAATATTTTTGATTTGGTGTTCAACCGTACCTTTGACAAAGACAAATTACATTTAGCAAAAGAAAAATATAATGCGTCCTATTTTTTACTTAAAAAACATCTTTTAACTGAACACGCAAAATCGGTAGCTATTGAATATGAGGGTAATCACTTATCCTACGATGACTTGAACTCTCTTGTTGATCAATATGCGTTTTTCTTATTTTCTCAAGGGCTAGCTCGCGGAGATAAGGTCGCTATTCACTTACGCGACAGCCCGCACTGGATCGCGATTTTCCTGGCGTCTATGCAGCTTGGTCTGATTACGGTTCCCTTAAATACCTTCGCGAAAGAAAGTGATTTATTATTTTTTCTTGAAGATTCACAAGCTGATATATTAATTAGCGAGCAGTTTCTTTTGTCGGCGTTAAACTTTGAATTACTGAGTTACCGCAACAACACCCGTATCATCACACTAGAGGATATACATCCACTACAAAATGAAAAAATTGGCGGTTGTGTACCAGTAGAGAAAAATGCTATAGGTATGATTCTTTATACATCGGGCAGCACTGGAAAACCTAAAGGCGCAATACATTCACACAGCGATTTTCAATTTACTGCTGAACATTTTGGTTTACACAACTTAATGCCGAAAAAAGGGGATCGATTTTACTCGAGTTCACGACTTTTTTTCGCATATGGTCTTGGCAACAGCCTTACTTTTCCCCTTTATTTCGGCTGCACAAGCGTATTGTCGGGCAATAAATTATCACTACAGGCAACGCTCCAGCTTTTAGCTGAAAAAAGTATTACTCACTTTTTTTCAATCCCCGCGATTTATGCAAGTTTGGTGCAGGAAGCAGAGAGCCGAAAAATTTCGAACCAACTTAAATTTAGTGTCAGTGCTGGGGAACCCCTTGCGGCTAATATAGCAAAAAAATGGGTAGAAAAATCAGATTGCACATTAATAGATGGCATAGGAAGCACCGAAGCATTACACATTTTCTGTTGCAATTATTATTTTGTGGACAATACGGTTGCCATTGGTCAAGAAGTGCCGGGCTATAAGTTGCAATTGCTAGACGATAACAATTTTACTTTTAATAAGATGAATGTGCCAGGTAACTTGGCGGTATCAGGCGGATCGCTTGCGCTTGGATATTGGAATAACCCTGAGGCAAGTAAAGCAGCTTTTATCAATAATCTTTTATTGACCGGGGATCGCTATTTAATTAATGAAGAAGGATATTTTGTTTATCTGGGTCGCAACGGTGATATGTACAAGGTTTCAGGTCTTTGGGTTTCCACTGTTGAAATTGAATCGGTATTGAAAGAATTAGAATTCTTGAAAGATGCGGCCTTGGTAGTATTTATCGATAAGAATGGTGCGCAAAAAACCGCGGCGTTTGTGGTTCCTGCAGAAGATATACAAAAGCCACTTGATCTGAGCCACTCAGACTATAGTGAAGAACAATTTACAGAGAAAGTATCTGAATATCTCAAAGGGACCGTGAGTAAGTATAAGTTGCCAAATCATATTTATATTTGCGACGAGTTGCCACGCACGGCGACTGGTAAGGTATTTAAAGTGCAGCTAAAGGAAATTGCAGCAAGCTACGGTGCCGAACAAGTTCATTATGAGCAGATGAAAGTAAACCCCACATTACGAGATACAGAGGTTGTCTAAGTGACAGAAATTACATATTCCATCATCGAAGTCGCGACAGGCTTATATCAACTTAAAATGCCGCTTCCATTTCGTCTTAATCATATTAATTTATATTTAATTGAGGATACGGATGGATGGGTTCTTGTAGACACGGGGTTGAATACAGAAAAAACGCGCGAGCTATGGGTTCTATTTTTGAATAGTGGTTTTTTTGAAAAGCCTATTAAGAAAATTTTGATGACCCATCTTCACCCTGATCACATCGGTATGTCGGCTTGGTTGAGCAGAACGCTGAACGTGCCCGTGTTTATTTCTAAGGGAGAGTGGGAAATGGCCCAATTTCTTTGGAAAAATGAAAGTGACACGGCCAAGTCTTTATACGAAGATTATTGGCAATCATTTGGTTTACAAGGTACTTCACTTGATGAAATGGTGTCTCATCGGATGCATTACAAAAAGTTAGTTGGCGAGTTACCAGATAGTGTAAGTTATCTTCATGCTAACTCTATATGGACCATAAAAGGACGGGAATGGCATATGCTGCCTGCGCCTGGGCATTCGCCAGAACATATTTGCTTATGGAATCCAAGCCAAAGAATTCTTATTAGTGGCGATCACGTATTGCCAACGATTACGCCTAACATTAGCTATCACCCAATAGGATTAGAAAATCCGCTTGAGTCTTACATAAACTCGCTGGAGTCTTTTTTAAAGCTCGACTGTGAATATTACTTCCCTGCCCACGGACCCATTTCACCAGATTTACATCAGCGGATTGCTGAAATAATTCAGCATCACCGGGACAAGTTGGCAATATTGATGAATTCCATTCAGGAGAACATCACGGTCGTGGAAGCTATGCCGTTACTATTTTCTAAAGATCTACCATCGCATCAATTGATGTTTGCTTATGCAGAAACAGCTGCGCATTTGCTCTACCTTGCTGGGCGAAAATTGTTGCATATTGAAGACAAGAAAATTTTATCTTTTGCTAATTACCTCAAGCAAAAGGAAAATTTTATTGAAAATTTTGTTGTACCAATTAACCAATAATTTTAAGGGCGTAATCAATATAAAACTTACGCATAGTACCCCGAGCCTTGCCCGCGCCAGTGAGGCTTTGGATAATTATTCACGCACTCTTAAAGCAGCCTAATTTAATAAAAAACTACCAACATTGATTAGATTTTTTATTAACTAGCTGTTTATTAACTAGCTTTTTTGTTAACTAGCCACCGGAAGTACAGTTGGTAAAAACCCAGACGCACCGAGCTCTATTTAACATTATAGATAAGGAAGTGAGCAGGTATTTATATGATAAAAGTTTCTACAAAGACCGCGAATTTTCCTCGATTTTCTGCACCTATTGGTTTAGAAAAAAGAAAAAATTCAACGCTAAAAATGTCAAACACCGGAATCGATGGAGTTATTCAGCAGTTAATACTCCCTCCCCGCAAAATTAATCGTGATTTGTCATCTGATTTTCTGCAACTCAGGAACTTGCTTGCGTTTGATGTTGAAGGCACCGCAGAAAATGTAATTGTGGAGAATGGATCGGAAAGTATTTTAAGTTATATTTTTAAAGCGTTTTGTGATAGCGAAAAGGAGATATTAACATCTGAAGGTACTTTTATTGGGGTATACCTGTTAGCCCAGCATTTTAATATTCCTTGTGTTCGAGTTCCACTGACTAAAAATTACGCTTTTAATTTGCCATTAATTTTACAATCAGTTACAAATAACACAAAAATAATTTACATTTCAAATCCCAATAATCCTACCGGAACATTACTAGAAAAAGAACAACTAGAAGCTTTTCTTGCGCAAGTTC